>CANBTQ010000105.1 GCA_947372425.1 Comamonadaceae bacterium
TAACCCAGTTCAAGGCCAAAGATATTTTCCGGGCCTCACAACTGTCCCTGCTGGGTGTGAGCAACTCACACGTACAAAAGGACAGCGGCAAGATTCACGACGGTGTGCCTCTGTCGCCGCTGCTGTTGCTGCGTGACGAGGCCCATGGCCGGGTGGTCATTGCCGATGGCTACCACCGGCTTTGCGCCGTCTACGCGCTGGATGAGGACGCGCTGATCCGCTGCAAGATCGTCTGATCAGGCTTTACTTGCTGTTGTGACCACCTTGACCACCATGGCTGCCGTTGCCGCCCTGGCCACCTTGCCCGCCGCTTGAGGCGTGGCCTTCACCCTTGGATTCGCCTTTTGACGCGGCGCCTGCTGCGCTGTGTTCCTGGCCTTCGCTAGAGGCATGCAGGGACAGTCCTGCATTGGCGGCCGCCGCGGCGACCGGGCTGTTGATGGCAGCGCGGTCGGCTTTCAGGGTTTGCATCGCGGCGGCCAGGGCCGCCTTGTCGGCCGCCACTGCCGTGGACGCGCTCAGTGCGGCTGCACGGTCGCTCGCCAGGGTCTTGCGGCTGGCTTCCAGGGCTGCCTTGTCTGCCGCAACAGCGGCAGCATTGCCGGCCGCCTGATCGGTTTTGAGCTTGGCTTCGGCGGCTTCAACGGCCGCCTTGTCTGCGCTGAGGGTGGCTGAGTTCAATGCGGCCACGACGTCTGCCCGCAATTGCGCCTGGTCCGCCTTTACGGCAAGCCGGTCTGCGGTCAAAAAGGTCTTGGACGCAGCTTCCAGTGCCTGCTGGTCTGCCCGGAGCTGTGCCCGGGCCGACTGCAACGCGGCCAGATCCGCGCTGGTGTCTTTGGCGGCGGCCTTGTCGGTATCGAACTGGGTTTGGGCTGCCTTGAGGGCGCTCAGGTCGTTGACGACCTGGGTCTGCGCACGGCTGACCTCGGCGGGCAGGGGGGCAGGGGTTTGTGCCTGGGCTGCCGTGCCCAGCAGGGCAAACAGGGCAACGGTTACAGCGGAGCGGTGGAATGGGTTCATGTGGTGGCTTTCAGCGTAGTGGGTTGGGACTGATTTTGAGCCGCGGCAGGTATCCCGTGTGTTAACGCGAGTCCTTGATTTGCAACAATCTGTACGAAATGTCCTGGGGGCTGGTGCAATGCATGGCGGCGTAAAATGCAGCCTTGTTCTCAGCAATCTACTCCATGGCCCGCTACCTGATAAAGACATACAAACGGTGGGCTTCCATCACGGCATTTCTTGTGCTTACGCCCTGTGCGCAGGCCATGGCTGCGGGCGCCAGCCTGAACTCGGTGTTTCTGGAAGACCTGACCTCCTTTGAGTTGCGTGCGGCGGTGGCCAACGGCAGCACCACGGTGCTGGTGCCCATAGGCGGGACCGAGCAGAACGGGCCCCACATGGCCCTGGGCAAGCACAATTTGCGTGTCAAGGTGCTTGCCGGCCAGATTGCCCAAAAGCTGGGCAATGCCATTGTGGCGCCGGTGCTGGCCTATGTGCCGGAGGGCGCCATCTTTCCGCCGGTGGCGCACATGCGCTTTAGCGGCACCATCTCCATTTCGGATGCGACCTTTGAATCGATTCTGGAGTCCACGGCCCGGAGCTTCAAGCAGCATGGTTTTCACGATGTTGTGTTTTTGGGTGACCATGGCGGCTACCAGAAGAGCGAAGTGCGGGCGGCCGAAAAGATTAACAAGGAGTGGGCAGCCGACGGGCGTTTTCGCGCATTGGCACTAACGGCCTACTACGAAGCATCGCAGGCACCTTACATTCAGGCCCTGCGCAGCAAAGGTTACTCGGACGCTGAAATCGGCACCCACGCCGGTTTGGCCGATACCTCGTTGATGTTGGCCATCGACAAGTCCCTGGTGCGCATGGATTTGCTGGCCGAAGGGGCCAAAACCGGACCTGCCGACGGCGTCTATGGCGATCCGCGCAAGGCATCGGCAGAACTCGGGCAACTGGGTACCCGGGCCATCGTTGAACGCTCGGTGCAGGCCATACAAGAAGCTGTCAAACAGCACGCCAATCATTAAATTTCAGGAAAACCCGTGAAACCTCAGTACAAAAAAATCAGCGCGTTCGCCCTTGCCGCCCTGGCACTGGCGGCCGTGACAGCCATCGGAAACGCAGCAGGAACCAACCCACCCGTGGCTAAGGCAGTCGTCAACACGGTGCCCGGCATGGCTGCCGTGGCGGACGCTGACAATCTCTACAGCGAGACCCGCACTGATCAAATGCTGCCGGCGGTCAAGGCAGATCTGGAGCGCGTGTATGTGCCCAATCTGCGCGGCAACAATGTCACGGTCATCGACCCGGCCACTCTGAAGGTGGTGGACCGGTTCAAGGTCGGCCGCGCGCCACAGCACATTGTTCCCTCCTGGGATATGCGCACACTCTGGGTGGCCAACAACGCGGAGCGTGGCAACGATGGCAGCCTTACTCCGGTTGATCCGCGCACCGGAAAGCCCGGCACTGCCATTCCGGTGGATGACCCCTACAACGTGTATTTCACACCCGACGGACAGTCAACGATTGTCGTGGCCGAGGCCAAACACCGACTGGATTTCCGGGATCCGAAAACACTCAAGCTGCAATATTCGATTGAAGCGCCCAAGTGCGGTGGCATCAACCACGGCGATTTTTCCATCGACGGGCGCTATGCAATCTTCACCTGCGAGTTTGAGGGCAGCGTGGCCAAAATCGACATGGTCAACCACACCCTGATCGGCTACCTGAAGCTCGAGTTGCCCAAGACCCGTTTCAAAGACAGCGGCAAGTCCATCAATCCCCTGGAGACCGAAATCTGTACGGCCAAAAAGGGCATGCCGCAGGACATTCGTATTGCTCCCAACGGCAAGCTGTTCTACGTGGCCGACATGGAGGCCGATGGCGTACACCTGCTGGATGGCGATGCGTTCAAAGAGGTAGGCTTCATTGCAACCGGCGTGGCCGCGCATGGCCTGTATCCCAGCCGGGATGCGAAGGTGTTGTATGTGGCCAATCGCGGCTCGCACGCCATCCACGGCAAGCGCCACGGGCCGGGCAGCGTGTCTGTCATTGACTTTGCGACCAACAAGATGGTGAACAACTGGCCCATTCCGGGTGGTGGCAGCCCGGATATGGGCAACGTGAGCAATGACGGCAAGTGGTTGTGGTTGTCAGGGCGCTTTGACGACGTGGTGTACCGCTTGGATACCAGCTCCGGCAAGGTTGACCAGGTGGCCGTGGGACTGGAGCCGCACGGCTTGGCCGTATGGCCGCAACCGGGTCGCTACTCGTTGGGGCACACCGGTAATTTTCGCTAGTAGCGCGCCGTCGCAGATCAGTCCCCCGTTGCCAGGCGGATGATCTGCGCCACCTGGTGCGCAATCGGGGCCGGCACCGGTAAGGCGCCGTCCAGTACGGCCCGGATGTAGCCTGCGGTATTCAGTGCATCGCATGGGGGCAGCTCCGGCAGACTGGTCAGCACCCCGCTTTGTGGCTCCAGGGCTTGCGCGACGCGTCCACGCACAATGCCGCTCATTTTCGGCAAGCGTCGCGGGTCGGCTACGGCTTCGCCTTCGGTTCCCCGGATCAGCAGTGCCGTACTTTGCATCGCAACCAGAACGGCTTGCATGGACTGTGCGTATTCCGGATGGGTGTAGCTGGTGACCAGCACTTGCGGCCCTTCGCAGGGCTGCATCAGTTTGACGAGGCTGTGCGCCGGGTTGCGCAGTTGGATGAAGCGCCGAACATCGAGCAGGCGTTGCAAACCCGCATGCAGCAACGTGGTCGGATAAAACGCGACCTGGCCTTGTTGAAGGGGGGTGAAAGCCTGCTGTGCAGGAACCCCAAGCGCTGCCAGAACTTCCGACGTATACACGCGCTTGTCTTCCGTTGCGGTTCCGTGAATCACCACCGGAAATCCTTCGCGCGCCACCAGCAGCGCCAGCAGTGGGGTGAGTACCGGCAGCTTGCGTGCGCCGTTGTAACTGGGAATGACCACCGCTGCTCGCTGCGCCGGCGTAGGGGAAATCTGAATCTTCTTCAGCCGCTGCTGAGTGGCATCCAGAAAGCCACACATTTCGTCCGGTGTTTCGCCCTTGATGCGCATGGCAATGCAAAAGGCACCGACTTCCAGGTCGCTTGCCATGCCATCCAGAATCTGGCCGAACAAATCAGCAGCCTGCTCCCGTGTGAGCGCCCGCGCACCCTCTTTGCCACGACCAATTTCCTTGATGAAGTGTCCTATTGCCATGGCGCAATTGTCCACCACCGAACACGTTTTGGCGCTGCCATTTCAGGGACTTTTTCCTGCGGATGTGGCATCAATATTCGATCAAGTTGTTTTTGGAGTCATTGGGCAATATTGCCTCATGTTTAACCCTGAGGCAGGCGCCACCAGTGGCCCCGGAAAGCGGACTATGAGCACCAAATCCAAATCCAAATCGCATCAGCCCTTGCAGGTGGTGCTCGGAAGCCAAACCATCAAGGCCTTTGTAGCGGCACCCAAAGAGTTCAAGGTCTTGGGGATTGTGCGGATGGGCATGGAATTCGGCCTGTTGGCTACCACTGCCACCGGTGCCTATGTTCGGGTTAACGGTTCGACTGTCAAGGCTTTGAGTACTGATGCGGTTGAAGAGGCAATCCGCGTTGCACGGGCAACCGGTCGCGGCGAATCCTATGCAGCATCCCGGTCCCACACCGCCGCAGCGGCCGCCGTCGCGCCAGCCGTAATCGTGCGCAAGCGTCGCCGGCATATTCAGATGCCGGAGTTCCGCGCGGAGCCGGCAGTCAACGCTGCGCAACATTCGGCGGCAGCTTAAGCGGGCTTGCGCCAGTAGTGGTAGCTCCACGCAGTCTGGAAGCCCAGGCTGCGATAAAGGCGGATGGCGTTTGTGTTGCCCGCCTCCACTTGCAAAAAGCAGCGGTCAATTTTTCGCCTCAGGGCCTCTTGCCCGAATGTGGCAATCAAAGCGCTCGCGCAACCCATTCCACGGCTGCGCACCACCGTGCGCATTCCGTGCAGACTCACCCAACCCTGGCTGAAAGCCGCTGTGCCGGCGGCAATGGGCCCTAGGTCATCGTTTGCGCTGGCGTACACCAGATACTGGCTGCGGCTCAAGGCTTTGACCCGGTTGGCGCCGTCAATCGGGTCAAAGTCCTCTGACAGATAGACCGATGTCCACGCCGGGGTGGGCTGTACGCTTAATTCGACATTCCAGCCGGTGGACGATGTGGGCCAGAGACTGACATTTCCAACCATGGTGAGGGTCGGTTGTTGTGGCGTGTAGCCGTGTTGCAGCAGGGCGTTGCGCAGCGGTGCGAGGCCATCCACTTCTGCGATGCGGAACTGGGTCTTCAGGCCGCGCGCTGTGTAACGTGACGCGATGTCGGCAATCGAAGCCAAGTCTTCCATGGAGTGCCGGATGGGTACTGCGCTAATGGCCCGCCCGATGGTGGTGTTGTCGAATGGAAGGAGCCAACCGGGCACGGTGTCAAGTTCCGCAGGCGCAACTGCGTCCAATGTGGCTGTTTCCAAGGATGCGATATCGATGTCCATGGCCTTACTCTAAACTCTGCGCCCTATGGTGCAAAAGTTGTTGGTGTTGGGAATTGAGTCCTCGTGTGATGAGACGGGCGTCGCGCTGGTCCAGTGTGAAGCCGGCTCAGGCTCTGGGCGCGTGCCGGACCTGTTGGCACATGCGCTGTACAGCCAGATTGAAATGCACCAGGCTTTTGGCGGTGTGGTGCCGGAGCTTGCCAGCCGCGATCACATTCGCCGCGTGCTACCACTGGCGCAGGAAGTGCTGGTTGCCGCAGGCTGCACCCTGTCGGAAATCGATGTGGTGGCTTATACGCGGGGGCCGGGACTGGCAGGGGCTCTGTTGGTTGGCGCTGGCGTAGCCTGTTCTCTGGGCGCTGCGCTGGGCAAGCCGGTGTTGGGTGTGCACCATCTGGAGGGCCATCTGCTATCCCCATTCTTGAGCGCGGATCCGCCGCAGTTTCCTTTTGTCGCGCTGCTGGTCTCTGGCGGACACACCCAATTGATGCGCGTGGACGGTGTCGGGCGTTACGTGCTGCTCGGTGAATCCATTGACGATGCGGCAGGCGAGGCGTTTGACAAATCCGCCAAGTTGATGGGCCTGGCCTACCCGGGCGGGCCGCTGCTGGCGCGTATGGCTGAAGAGGGTAATCCCAAGGCCTATGCATTGCCACGTCCGCTGCTGCATAGCGGGAATCTGAATTTTTCATTTGCCGGTCTCAAGACCGCCGTGTTGGTTCAGGCGCAAAAAATGGTCGCCGCCGCAGGTGAATCACATTTTGAAAACCTTCCACGTGCGCTGCAGTGCGACCTGGCTGCCTCCACGCAGGCGGCGATCGTGGATGTACTGGTACGCAAGTCGCTGACCGCGCTGCAGGAGACCGGTCTGAATCGGCTGGTGGTTGCTGGCGGCGTGGGTGCCAACCGGCACTTGCGCCAGCAATTGAACGAAGCCTGCGCCAAACGCAATATCCGGGTGCATTACCCGGAACTGCACCTTTGCACGGACAACGGTGCCATGATCGCCCTGGCTGCCGGCATGCGATTGCAGAGCGGGATACAAGCGGCCAGCATGGCATACGCATTCGATGTCAAGCCACGCTGGCCATTGGACACACTGTAGACCGCCCCGGTTACTGGATGGTGATTTCGGTCGCGTTACTCACCGGAACTTTTTTGGATAACTTCAAATTGAGTACGCCGTGTTCCAGTTTGGCTTCGCTTCGTGCGGCGTCAATATCCTGCGGTAGTTCATAGGCGGCCCGATACTGGCGCGGTGCGCCTTCCCGACTGACGATGCGTACCACGGGCCCCTCGATGGAAATGGCCAGCTGCTCGCGCGCAATGCCGGGCACGTCCAACGCAATGTGAAAAGCCGCTTCGTCTTGCTGGTAACGGGGGGCAGACTGGTTCGCCTCGGCACGGGCGCTATTCAAGAAGCGTTCCAGCGAACGGTCGGTAGTGGCAAACACATTGCGGCGCAATGCGGGGTGGGTGCTGGCAAATAACATGTCGAACTCCTGGGTTGTTGCACGCCGCTCACGCTGATCGGCGCATGCTTCCAAGCTGCGCCCGCCCACAGCTATTTCAAGCAAATACCCCGATCTTTATTGTTACGCCGCAGGCCTTGAAGTTGACGCTTTGAACGCAATTTGGCGCCCGCTCATGCCCGCAACTGTTTGTGACGAGATCCGGTGTGGCAACGCCCAGCCTTGGCGGAGGGCTGCGGGTCGGCTATAATCTGCGGGCTTTGCACATTGCAAGGCGCACGTTTGGAGCAGTTCCAGCACCAAACGCAAGTTCATCAACCGGGACGCCACCCATGGGGTGAGTCGCCCAAACAGGAAAAAAAATGATTGCATCCAGCATTAAAGCCACTGTTGTCAAAGACAACGCCCGCAGCGTCGGTGACACCGGTTCTCCCGAAGTGCAAGTTGCACTGCTGACGGCCCGTATCAACGAACTCACTCCCCACTTCAAGACCCACGCCAAGGACCACCACGGTCGCCGTGGTCTGCTGCGCATGGTGAGCCGTCGCCGCAAGCTGCTGGACTACCTGAAGAGCAAGGATGCTGACCGTTACACCGCACTGATCGCCAAGTTGGGTCTGCGCAAGTAAGGGTTCACAAGATAAGCGAGGCGCCTGAGTTAGGACACTAGCTCAGGCGTTTTTTACTTCGGAGACGGCAAAAGCAGAGCGAAGCTGTGTCATTCCAGCGTCATTTGACGCAAGTGCCGCTGGAATGGCATCGTGGACTGCGACGTTGAATCCGGGCTTGGGTGAGGTGGCCTGTACCTCCCATTTCATTTCCGAAATCAATGGAGAAACGCAAAATGACGATGTTCAAAAAAGTTAGCAAGACCTTCCAATGGGGCCAGCACACGGTCACCATGGAAACCGGCGAAATCGCCCGTCAATCCACCGGCGCTGTGCTGTTGGACATGGACGGTACCGTGGTGCTGGCCACTGTGGTTGCCAAGACCGAAGGCAAGGCCGGCCAGGACTTCTTTCCCCTGACGGTTGATTACCTGGAAAAGACCTATGCCGCTGGCAAGATTCCCGGCAGCTTCTTCAAGCGCGAAGGCCGCCCCAGCGAGTTCGAAACCCTGACCAGCCGCCTGATCGACCGCCCGATCCGCCCCCTGTTCCCCGAAGGCTTCTTCAACGAAGTGCACGTGGTTGTGCACACCGTGTCACTGAATCCCGAAGTCGATGCAGACATCGCCGCCCTGATTGCGGTCAGCGCTGCGCTGTCGGTGTCCGGCGTGCCTTTCAGCGGCCCCATCGGTGCGGCCCGCGTCGGTTACGTCAACGGTGAATACGTGCTCAACCCCGGTCAGACCGCCCGCAAGGATTCGGTCTTGGACCTGGTTGTGGCCGGTACCGAAGCCGCTGTGCTGATGGTGGAGTCCGAAGCACAACAACTGTCGGAAGAAATAATGTTGGGCGCTGTGGTCTTTGGCCACCAGCAGGGTGCTATCGCCATCAATGCCATCCACGAACTCGTGCGTGACGCTGGCAAGCCGATGTGGGACTGGAAGGCGCCTGCCAAGGATGAAGCCCTGATCGCCAAGATCGACGGCCTGGCCAAGGACAAACTGGTCGCTGCCTACCAGATCCGCAACAAGCAAGCCCGCACACAAGCCTGCCGCACTGCTTACTCCGAAGTCATGGCCGCCCTGAAGGCTGACGGCGCTGCGTTTGACAGCGTGGCCATCGAAGGTCTGCTGTTTGAAATCGAAGCCAAGATCGTGCGCAGCCAGATTCTGGCCGGCGAGCCCCGCATCGACGGCCGCGACACGCGTACCGTGCGTCCCATCGAAATCCGTAACGGCGTGCTGCCCCGCACCCACGGTTCTGCCCTGTTTACCCGCGGCGAAACCCAGGCCCTGGTGGTTACCACGCTCGGTACCGAGCGTGACGCCCAGCGCATTGATGCGCTGTCAGGCGAGTACGAAGACCGCTTCATGCTGCACTACAACATGCCTCCCTTCGCCACCGGCGAAACTGGCCGTGTCGGTACGCCCAAGCGCCGCGAAATCGGCCACGGCCGTCTGGCCAAGCGCGCACTGGTGGCGTGCCTGCCCAACAAGGAAGACTTCCCTTACACCATGCGTGTGGTGTCGGAAATCACCGAGTCCAATGGTTCTTCTTCCATGGCTTCGGTCTGCGGCGGTTGCCTGTCGCTGATGGACGCTGGCGTGCCCATGAAGGCACACGTGGCCGGTATCGCCATGGGCCTGATCAAGGAAGACAACCGCTTTGCGGTGCTGACGGACATCCTGGGCGATGAAGATCACCTGGGTGACATGGACTTCAAGGTCGCCGGTACCACCAACGGTATTACTGCGCTGCAGATGGACATCAAGATCCAGGGCATCACCAAGGAAATCATGCAAGTTGCTTTGGCCCAGGCCAAGGAA
>CANBTQ010000106.1 GCA_947372425.1 Comamonadaceae bacterium
ATCAGCACGCAGTTGCTGCCCACATGCACATCGGCCTCAATCACCGTGCGGTGCTTGTTGGCGCCGTCGTAGTTGGCGGTAATGCTGCCGGCGCCATAGTTGACGCGCTCGCCCACCGTGGCGTCCCCCAGGTACGCCAGGTGGTTGGCCTTGGAGCCTTTGGCCATGGTGGAGTTTTTCACTTCCACAAAGTTGCCGATGTGCACCTCGGCGGCCAGCCGCGCGCCGGGGCGCAGCCGGGCAAAGGGGCCTATCAGTGCGCCCGGGCCCACCGTCACGCCCAGCTTCTCGCCGTCGATGTGGGTAAAGGGGTGGATCACCGCACCGGCCTCGATGACGGCATTGGCAATCACGCAATTGGCGCCTACGCTCACGCCTTCGCCCAGGTTGACCTGGCCCATGAAGACGCAGTTCACGTCAATGCTCACGTCATGCGCGCAGGCCAGATCACCGCGCACATCCAGTCGTGCCGGGTCTGCCAGGCGCACGCCTTCTTCCATCAGCCGGTGCGCCACGCCCAGTTGGTAGGCGCGCTCCAGCTGGGCCAGTTGCACCGGGCTGTTGACGCCGGCCACCTGCACCGCGTCGGTGATCTTGTGCGCCACCACATGCTCGCCGTCATCGACGGCAAAGCGCACGATGTCGGTCAGGTAGAACTCCTTCTGGGCATTGTTGTTGTCCAGACGGGCCAGCCAGCGCTTGAGCGAGGCGGCCGGCACCGCCATGATGCCGCTGTATACCTCGCGGATCTGGCGCTGCTCCGGCGTGGCGTCCTTGTGCTCCACGATGGCTGTGACGTCGCCGCCGGCGGCGCGCGCAATGCGCCCGTAGCCTGTGGGGTTGGCCATTTCCAGTGTCAGCAGGGCCAGCTTGTCGCCGCCACTGGCGCTGATCAGGTGAAACAGGGTGTCGGCCTGCGTCAGCGGCACGTCGCCGGACAGCACCACCACCACGCCGTCATCGGCCAGGTGGGGCAGTGCCTGCTGCACCGCGTGGCCGGTGCCCAGCTGTGGCTCCTGGCGGGCAAACTCCAGCGCGAAGCCGGCCGAGGCACCGGCCTGGCAGGCCGCCTCGACTTCGGCTGCGCCATGCCCGGTGATGACCACGGCCTTGCGCGCCTGCAGGCTGGCGGCGGTGTCCAGCACATGCTGCAGCAGGGCGCGCCCGCCTATGCGGTGCAAGACCTTGGGCAGCGCGCTCTTCATGCGCGTGCCCTTGCCCGCAGCCATAATGACCACGTCAATCGGCATGGTGCTGTCTGGCTGCTTGTTGGAAGAAATCATTGGCCATTCCTCTTGATGCGAAATTCGGTATGTGGGGCGCGTGGCGCCGGTTCCGTATTATCGGTGTCGCCTGGCTGGCCCTGGCGCTGCTGGGCTGCAGCGCCAACCGCCTGGCCTTCAACCATGCGCCCACGCTGATCTACTACTGGCTCGACGCCTATTTTGATTTCGACGGGCCGCAAAGCCTGGCCCTCAAGGACAGCCTGCAGGAACTGCAGGCCTGGCACCGCAAGCAGGAGTTGCCGCAACTGGCCGAACTGCTGCACAACCTGCAGCCCGTTGCCCTGCAGGATGTCAGTGCCGAGCAGGTCTGCACCCTGTGGGACTTTGTGCAGCAGCGCATGCAGGCCCCTTTGCTGCAACTGACGCCGGCCCTGGCCCAACTGGCCAGCGGCCTCAAGCCCGGTCAGCTGGAACACATTGATGCCGAGTTCAAAAAGCGCAACCAGCAATGGCGTGCCGAATGGCTGGACCTGTCGCCCGCCGCGCGGGTGACACGGCGCAGCCAGCAGGTGGTGGAGCGCAGCGAGCAGTTCTATGGGCGGCTGGACGACGGCCAGCGCGAGATGATCCGCAGCCAGATCGCCACTGCGGGCTACGACCCGGAGATGCTGCAGCGCGAAATGCTGCGACGCCAGCAGGACAGCCTGCAAACACTGGCACGCTTGCGCAACGGCCAACTGGCACCGGCGACGGCGCAAACGGAAATGCAGGGCCTGTTTGTGCGGGCTGTGCACTCGCCCGATCCGCTGGTGCGCCAGTACACCGACAACATCACCCAGTCGGCCTGTGCCGGTGTGGCCGCAGTGCACAACCGCAGCACGCCGGCGCAGCGGGCCCGGTTGGTGAAGACCCTGCAGGGTTATGAGGCCGATGCCCGCGTCCTGATGCAGGCGCCCTGAAAAATCAGACCGGCCAGACCACGCCGTAGTCGTTCAGGATGGCGTCCAGCGGCATATCGTGCGGCTCGGGCTCGAAGTCGGGCAAAAAGCCCATGCCAAAACCCAGGCCCACCGAAAACGGCTTGGGGCTCAGGCTGGCCAGCATGCGATCGTAAAAGCCGCCGCCATAGCCCAGCCGGTAGCCGCCAGGGCCGTAACCCACGCACGGTGCAAACACCAGCGTGGGGACGATGACCTCGGTGTCCTTGGGCTTGGGGATGCCGTAGGCATCTTCTTCCATCGGGCAGCCCGGGTACCAGGCGTGGAAGGTCATGGTGTGGGTCTCTTTGTTCACCACCGGCAGACCGATGCGCCGCGGTTGCGGCTGGTCCAGCAGCTCGCCGTCTTCCTTCCAGCGGTGCAGGGCGGGCAGGGGGTCAAACTCGCCCTTGATCGGCCAGTAGGCACCGATCACGATTTCGGGCCGGCCCACCAGCCAGATGCGCATCACCCGCTGCAACAGGTCTTCGCGCAGGCGCCGGTCCGGCAACTGGTTGCGTTGCTCAATCAAGGCGGCACGAAGCGCCTTTTTTGGATGTGCGTGGTCTGAGTTGTCCATAATGCCCATATGCAGTTTCCAGCCATTTTGACATCCTTAGCCCTTGCGGTTTTTTTGCTTCTCTCGCCGCCTGCGGTGTGCCAGGCCCAGGGGCGGGACAGCAGCCATTACGACGAAGTCATTGCCGACATGGCGCAGGCCTACAAGGTGCGCGACCGCAAGCGCCTGTCGGCCCTGCTGCCCCAGGTGCGCGGCTATATCCTGGAGCCCTGGGCCGCGTACTGGGAACTGTCCGCGCGGCTGGATGAAGCCAGCCCGGCCGAGGTGCAGGACTTCTTCAACCGGTTTGGTGGCAGCTACCAGGAAGACAAGCTGCGCACCGAATGGCTGCTGCAGCTGGGCCGCAACCGCGACTGGGGCGCGTTCAACCGCGAATTCCCCAAATACCGCATGGGCGATGACAAATCGGTGCGCTGCTACGGCCTCCTGGCCGATCACCTGGCCAGCGCGGCCGATGTCAACAGCGCCGTGATGCAGACCTGGCTATCGCTCAAGGAGGCCGACGAAGGCTGTGCCGCCGCCGCCGAGCAACTGGTCAAAGACCATTCGATGATGCCGGGCGCTGTCTGGCCGCGTGCGCGCCTGGGTTTTGAGAACGACCGCCTGCGCGTGACCACCCAGGCCGTGGGCGTGCTCAACGACAGTTGGGTCAGGACCGTCAATGCGATCTACCTCAACCCGGCCCACTACCTGAATGACAAACTCACCGCGCTGCGCCCGCAGACGCGCGAGCTGGTGTCGCTGGCCATCATCCGGCTGGCCTATCTGGATCCGGAGGCTGCCGCCACCGAGGTCAACCACCTGCGCTGGAAGGCGCAGCTCAGCCAGGAGGAGCGCAGCTGGATCTGGGGCGTGATCGGCAAGCGCGCGGCCATGAAGCTGTCCACCGATGCCGTGGGCTACTTTGCCCAGGGGCAGTTCGGCCAGATGCATGAAGACCATCTGGCCTGGGCCACGCGTGCGGCCCTGCGCGCCGGCAACTGGAAGATGGTGCATGCCGCCATTGCCGCCATGCCGCAGGCCATGGCCGCCGAGCCGGTCTGGATCTACTGGCATGCGCGCGCGCAACTGGCCCTGGCCGACTCCGAGGCCAGCCGCGCCGAAGCCCTCAACCTGCTGCAAGGCATTGCCGGCGTGCGCGGTTTTTACGAGCAGCTGGCACTCGAAGAGCTGGGCCAGCGCATCACGGTGCCGGAGCGGCCGGCGCCGCTGACACCGGCCGAGCGTGAGACCGCCCGCAACAACCCGGGCCTGAACCGTGCCCTGTATGCGATCCAGATCGGGCTGCGCCAGGAAGGCGTGCGCGAGTGGAACTACAGCACCAACCTGCACGACCGCGGTGGCCTGGACGACCGGGGCCTGCTGGCTGCCGCCGAACGGGCCTGCCAGGCCGAAGTCTGGGACCGCTGCATCAACAGCAGCGACCGGACCAAGGGCGTGATCGACTTTGAGCAGCGCTTTCCCATGCCGTTTCGCAGCGCCGTGCTGGCGCGCACCAAGCAGATCGGCATCGACCCGGCCTATGTGTATGGCCTGATCCGCCAGGAAAGCCGCTTCATCATGGACGCCAAATCCGGTGTCGGTGCCTCCGGCCTGATGCAAGTGATGCCGGCCACCGCCAAATGGACCGCCAAGAAGATCGGACTCACCGACTTCCAGGCCCACCAGCTCAGCGACCGCGACACCAATATTGCCATCGGCACCGGCTACCTCAAGCTCTTGCTGGACTCCTTTGGTGGCTCCATGCCCATGGCCGCCGGTGCCTACAACGCCGGCCCCGGCCGGCCCCGCGCCTGGCGCAACGGGCCGGTGCTGGAGGCCGCCATCTGGGCCGAGAACATCCCCTTCAACGAGACCCGCGACTACGTCAAGAAAGTGCTCTCCAACACCACCAACTACGCTGCCCTCATCACCGGCCAGCCGCAGTCGCTCAAGGCGCGCCTGGGCCTGGTGGGGCCCTTGGACAGCGGCACCCCCGACACCAGCACCGAGCTGCCCTGAACGCGGCCTGGCTGCTTGGTTTAGCATGGCACTTTTATAGGGGTGAACCATGCTCAAGCTGTTTGTCGGAAACAAAAACTATTCGTCCTGGTCCATGCGTCCGTGGGTGCTGCTGCGCCAGGCTGGCATCCCCTTTGAGGAAGAGGTGGTGCGCTTCGACTCCTTCGACGCCGACTCCAATTTCAAGAAGACCATTGCCGACGTCACGCCCACCGCCAAGGTGCCGGTGCTGGTCGATGAGGACCTCGCAATCTGGGACACCCTGGCCATTGCCGAGTACCTGGCCGAGCAGTACCCCGACAAACACCTTTGGCCGCAGGACAAGGTGGCCCGCGCCCGGGCCCGCAGTGTGTGTGCCGAAATGCACAGCGGTTTTACCGGCCTGCGCAGCCAGTGCCCCATGAATATCGAGGCCTCGCTGCCACTGATAGGCGCCCTGATCTGGCGCGACCAGCCGGCCGTGCACCGCGACGTGCAGCGCATTGTGCAGATGTGGACCGGCCTGCTGGAGGAGTACGGCGGGCCTATGCTGTTTGGCGAGTTCAGCATTGCCGATGCCTACTTCGCGCCGGTGTGCATGCGCCTGCGTACCTATGCCCTGCCGCTACCCATTGCGATTGCCGACTATGTGCAACGTGTCTCGCAATTGCCCGGTGTCGCCGCCTGGATTCAGGGCGCGATGGATGAACACGATTTCCTCGCCTTTGAAGAACCTTATCGGCTGGAGAGGTGATGCCCCCACGGTCGCCCACTGCGTGTGGCTCCCTGCCCCCCAGGGGGGCTAACCCGCCTTGGGGCGGCCCGGCGGCGGGTTCGATGCCCCCGCGGTCGCCCACTGCGTGTGGCTTCCTGCCTTGGGGCGGCCCGGCGGCGGGTTGCCTTTCATGAAAACCTACCTGGTTGGCGGGGCGGTGCGCGATGCGCTGATGGGGCTGCCCATGTGCGACCGCGACTGGGTGGTGGTGGGGGCCACGCCGCAGGTGCTGCTGGACCAGGGCTACACCCAGGTCGGACGCGATTTTCCGGTGTTTCTGCATCCCAAAACGCACGAGGAATATGCGCTGGCCCGCACCGAGCGCAACAGCGCGCCGGGCTACAAGGGCTTTGTGGTGCATGCCGAGCCCTCCGTCACATTGGAAGAAGACCTGGCGCGGCGCGACCTGACCATCAACGCGATCGCCCTGCCGGCCGCGTGCCTGCAGGCCGGTGGCCGCCTGGATAGCGAAGCGGTGATTGACCCGTACCACGGCCGCGCCGATATCGCAGCGCGGGTGCTGCGCCATGTGACGCCGGCCTTCCGGGAAGACCCGGTGCGCATCCTGCGCATCGCCCGCTTTGCCGCGCGCTTTGCAGGCTATGGCGTGGCACCCGAAACACAGGCCTTGATGCGGCAGATGGTGCAGGACGGCGAGGTGGACCACCTGGTGGCCGAGCGCGTCTGGCAGGAACTGGCCAAGGGCCTGATGGAGGCGCAACCCGCGCGCATGTTCGACGTGCTGCGTGACTGTGGCGCACTCAAGCAGCTGCTACCGGAGCTGGACCGGCTGTGGGGTGTGCCGCAACGGGCTGACTACCACCCGGAGGTGGACACCGGCGTGCATGTGATGCTGGTGCTGGGGATGGCGGTGCAGTTGGACGCCAAGCTGGCCGTGCGCTTTGCCTGCCTGGTGCACGATCTGGGCAAGGGCAGCACACCCGCGGACGTGTTGCCCCGTCATATCGGCCACGAGGGCCGCAGCGTCACCTTGCTCAGGGCGGTGTGCAAGCGCCTGCGCGTGCCGCAAGACTGTGCGGAGCTGGCCGAGGTGGTGGCGCGTGAACACGGCAACATCCACCGCTCGGCCGATCTGGGCGCCGACGCCACGCTGCGTCTGCTGGAGCGCTGTGATGCCATCCGCAAACCGCAGCGCTTTGCCGAGGTGTTGCTGGCCTGCGAGTGCGATGCGCGTGGCCGCACCGGCTTTGAAGACAGCGCCTACCCGCAGCGCGCGCGCCTGCAGGCGGCCCTGGACCGGGTGCTGGCCGTGGCCACCGCGCCGGTGGCGGCAGCGGCGCAGCAGCAGGGCGCCAGCGGCGTACAGATCGGCGAAGCGGTGCGCCGGGCCCGGCTGGCGGCACTGTCCGGCAGCTGAACGAGTGCTGCACTGTGTAAGCCTGAGCAGGCATTGCACAGACCCTAGCGTTTCCCCTAATGCGCCGGTGCGCGGAAATCCTGGATACTTGGTTTTCTGTCCGAACTAAATCATGCATGCATGGCTGGCGCGGCAGGAAGTCCATTCAATACAGGTGCCCCACAGCGGGCTTTTTTCTGGAGACAAGCATGAAATTTAAACGTCAACTTACCGCATTGGCATTCGCCATGGCTGCAGGTTCTTCCTTTGCGCAACTGGTTGTCGGCGTGAGCTACGACGCATTCCAGGAAGAACGCTGGAAGACCGACGAAGCCGCCATCAAGGCCGAGCTGGCCAAGTCCGGTGCCAAGTACATCATGTCCGACGCTGGTGCCTCTACCGAGAAGCAGCTGACCGACATCGACGGCCTGATCGCCAAGGGCGCCAAGGTGCTGATCATTCTGGGTCGTGACAAGGACGCCATCCTGCCCGCCGTCAACAAGGCCAACCAGCTGAAGATCCCCGTGATCGCCTATGACCGCCTGTTCGAAGCACCTGGCGTTACCTACATCACCTTTGACAACAAGGAAGTCGGCCGCATGACGGCACGTGCCATCCTGGCCGTCAAGCCCAAGGGCAGCTTTGCCATCATCAAGGGTGACCCGGGCGATGCCAACGCCAACTTCCTGCGCGAAGGCCAGGGCGAAGTGCTGGCTGCTGCCATCAAGAGCGGCGACGTGAAGATCGTCGGTGAAGAGTACACCGCCGGCTGGAACCCGCAAAACGCCCAGAAGAACATGGAACAGATCCTGACCAAGAACGGCAACAAGGTTGACGCCGTGATCTGCCAGAACGACGGCATGGCCGGTGGCGTGGTTGCTGCCCTGACTGCCAAGGGTCTGCAAGGTATTCCCGTGTCCGGCCAGGACGGTGACCATGCTGCGCTGAACCGCGTCGCTTTGGGCACCCAGACCGTGTCGGTCTGGAAGAACTCCGCTGACCTGGGCACTGCAGCAGCCAAGGCCGCTGTGGAACTGGGTGCTGGCAAGCCGGTGACCGGCGCTGCCGACTGGGCTGGCGGCGAGAAGAAGGTGACCCTGAAGTCCATCTTCCTCAAGCCCATCCCCGTGACCGTTGCCAACCTGGACGTGGTCCTGAAGGCCGGCTACATCAAGAAGGACGCTCTGTGCAAGGGCGTGGACGCTGCCAAGGTTGCTGCCTGCAAATAAGCCGCCTTATTGAGGTGGTTTAGTCCAACACTGCGGGCCGGGCTCACGCCTGGGGCCCGCAGTGTCATTTTGGAATTCCGGAATCCGGTACGTTTGGAGTAGTCAATGAATCAAGCATTACAGAACTTGAAGCATTCCGCGGTCGATTGGCGCATGGTGCTGATGGCCGGAGTGCTGGTGGTGATCACCGTAATTTTTAATGTGTTGTCGGACGGCATCTTTTTCTCTGCCGAAAATCTGTACAACATTGCGCAGCAGACAGCGGTGGTGGGCATTCTGGCCACCGTCATGGTGCTGATCATCGTGGCCCGCCATATCGACCTGTCGGTCGGCTCGGTCATGGGCTTTGTCGGCGTGCTCATCGCCTTCCTGATTTACACCCTCAACTGGTCCTGGCCCGCAGCCTGCCTGGCTGGTCTGGCGGCCGCCATTGTCGTGGCCATGTACCAGGGCGCGCTCACTGCCTTCGTCGGCGTGCCGTCCTTTGTGGTCACCCTGGGCGGCCTGATGTCGTTTCGCGGTGCCGCCTATCTGGTGGCCGACGGCAAGACGCAACCGATTGCCGACCCTTTCTTTTTGAAACTGGGTGGCGGCTACAACGGTGGCATCGGCACCACGCCCAGCTGGATTCTGGGCGGGCTGATCTGCCTGGTGATCGTGGCCTCCATGCTGAGCAAGCGCAGCAACAAAAAGCGCCACGAGGTGCCCAACAATCCCCTGGCGGTGGACGCGCTGTTTGCGCTGCTGCCCATCATCGTCGTCATGGGCTTTGTGGCCGTCATGAACGCCTACCAGATTCCCGGCAAGGACGATGCCCAGGGCATTCCCATCCCGGTGCTGATCTGGGGCGTGGTGGCGGTGTTCATGGCCTTTCTGGTCAAGCGCACCCGCTTTGGCCGCTATGTGTTTGCCATGGGTGGCAACCCCGACGCCGCCGCGCTGGTCGGTATCCCGGTCAAGCGCGTCACCATGCTGCTGTTCTTGTTGCTGGCGGTGCTGACCACCATTGCCGCCATTGTGGCCATCTCGCGCCTGAACGCCGGCACCAACTCGCTGGGCAACAGCGCCGAGCTGCTGGTGATTGCCGCCACCGTGATCGGTGGCACCGCATTGGCCGGCGGCAGCGGCACCATCATGGGCTCGGTGCTGGGCGCCCTCATCATGCAATGCATTGACAGCGGCATGCTGCTGCTGGACGTGTCGATTGGTAC
>CANBTQ010000107.1 GCA_947372425.1 Comamonadaceae bacterium
GCCACTGCGATGGCTTGGGCGGCGAAGGCTTCGTTGGCTTCGATCACGTCCATTTGCGCCAGCGTCAGGCCGGCCTTTTTCAGGGCCAGCTTGGTTGCGGGGATGGGGCCTTCGCCCATGATTTCGTTGGGCACACCGGCAATCGCGTACGACACCAGACGGGCCATGGGCTTGTGGCCGGCAGCAGCAGCCACGGCCGCATCGGCCAGCACGAAGAAGGCAGCGCCGTCGTTGATGCCGGATGCGTTACCAGCCGTCACCGAGCCGCCCTCTTTCTTGAAAGCGGGCTTGAGCTTGCCCAGCGATTCCATGGTGGTTTCGGGCTTGCAATGCTCGTCGGTGTCAAACACCACATCGCCCTTGCGCGTCTTCTTGACGATGGGGACGATTTGCGACTTGAAGCGGCCTTCGGCAATGGCCACACCGGCACGGCGGTGCGACTCCACAGCCAGCGCGTCCTGCTCTTCACGGGTGATGCCCCACTTGGCCACCAGGTTTTCAGCAGTGACGCCCATGTGGCCGACGCCAAACGGGTCGGTCAGGGTGGAGACCATGGTGTCTATCATCTTGGTGTCGCCCATGCGTGCGCCGTTGCGCATGGCGGTGGACAGGTAACCGGCACGGCTCATGACTTCCACGCCGCCGCCGATACCGTAGTCGCAGTCATTGAGCAGAATGTTTTGCGCGGTGGTGACGATGGCTTGCAGGCCGGAAGAGCACAGGCGGTTGAGCGCCATGGCGACCGATTCCTGCGACAGACCGGCCTGGATGGAGGCGACACGTGCCACGTAAGGGAAACGGCTTTCGGTGGGGATGGTGTTGCCCACGGTTACGTAGTTGATGGCCTTGGGGTCCACGCCGGAGCGGACCACGGCTTCCTTCATCACGGTACCGGCCAGCTCGCAGGGCTCGATGTCCGCCAGGCCTCCGCCGAAAGAACCGATGGCCGAACGGGCAATGCCCAAAACTACTACATCACGCTTGCTCATACTGTATGTCTCCTGGTTGCTTGAAATGAATGATTTCGGGTCAGGCCCGTGGCGGGAAATTTTGAACCTGCATCCGTACCCTTAGCTTACAGGCCAGAGTTTATGCCTCGGCCTGAAAGCCCCGCGAACGCAGCGTCACCACCAGCGTATCGCGGTGCCCGCCCGGCTGCAAGGGCTGGATGGGGGTGGATTCATGGATCACGCGGGCATCGTCCAGCAGCAGCACCGACCAGGGCTGGGCCAGGGTGAAGCGCTGGCCGTTCGGGCCGGCCGCATCAAACACCCGGGTCTCACCGCCCTTGACGCCGCTGCGCTCCACCAGGAACACAGCCACCATCTCCACGCCGTCGCGGTGCGCGCCCTCGGGCGTGGGCCGGCCAATGCCATCGGTGGTGTCAATGCGGAACTGGTGTGCCTCCACAAACCAGGGCTGTTCGCCTTTCAGGCCGGAGCAGACCCGGCCCAGCCAAGCCAGCAGCTGCGCCCAGGCCGGCTGCGCGACCAAGGCAGCTTCCAGCGGCTCAAAGTGGCGCTCCAGCCCGCCGTGCAGGGCGTTGTACTCCAGCGGTTGCCAGTGCGGGCGGTGCGGCACCTGCTGCACCGCGTCGGCCCGGACCACAAAGCAGCTGTGGCGCCGGCGCCGGTAGCGTCCGCCATCGCGCAGGTAGTTGTCGGGCGGCAAATCGTTCCAGCCGGTTTGCCAGGCCTGCAGATCAGGCAGGCGCACGCCCGCGCGCTGCGCCACATCGGCGGCGGCCAGCACGGCATAGCCCTGCTGTTGCAATACATCGCCCAGATCTTGCGTAGCGGCCAATGCGGGAGGGGGAAAGCAAAGTGTCATGGGTCAGGCGTTGGAGATACTGGGCGCGATTATCGGCTGCGCGAACCGGGCCCGCCGTGAAAACTCTGTGACCTGCATCAAGGCCGGGACCGCGAGAGGCGGTAAGCTTGCGCCCTGATTTGGAGACCCCGCTTTTATGACAACCGCCACCCTGGACAGCACGCCCGTGCAATGGAGCCCTACCCTCGGCCTGGAAATGCCGGTGATGGACGACACCCACGAAGCCTGCATCGACCTGCTGGCCGCGGTGGTAGAGGCGCCGGACGAGACCCTGTTGTCGCGCTGGGCCCTGCTGATCGACCATACCCAGGAACACTTTGACCGCGAAGACCAGTGGATGCTGGACACCGGTTTTGCCCCCGACAACTGCCACAGCTCCCAGCACAGCATCATCCTGCAGGTGATGCGCGAGGGCGGCAAACGCGGCCTGCTGGGCGAGCTGGACCTGGTGCGCCACATGGCCTACGAGCTGGGCCTGTGGCTGGCCAACCATATCCAGAGCATGGACGCGGCGCTGGCCCTGCATTTGCGCTCGGCCGGCTTTGATGCAGTCACCGGCAGCGTCAGCCATCCGCAGGCCTTTGCCAGCGAAGCCATTCACAGCTGCGGCGGCGGCAGTTGCGACACATCCCCCGGCGAGGCCGTGCAGACGGCCCGCTGCTAGCCCCAAGGCCTGCATGGATGCCACACCCGACCTGCGCCACCGCCCGCACGAAGACATACAAGCGCTGATCACCGGAACCCTTTTTGTCGCCCTGGGCGTGGTGATGTTCGGCCGCACCGGCCTGCTCACCGGCGGCACCGCCGGCATTGCCTTTTTGATCCACTACGCCACTGGCTGGAATTTCGGCCTGGTGTTCTTCTGCATCAACCTGCCGTTTTATGGTCTGGCCTACCAGCGCATGGGCCTGCAATTCACCCTGAAGACCTTTGCTGCCGTAGCGCTGCTGGCCACCATCTCCAACCTGTTGCCGCAGCTGATTTCGCTGGGCGCCATCAACCCGGTGTTTGCCGCGGTGGCGGGCGGCTTGCTCATGGGCACGGGCATGCTCATTCTGTTCCGCCACCGGGCCAGCCTGGGCGGCTTCAATGTGCTGGTGCTGTATTTGCAGGAGCGCTTTGGCTGGCGCGCGGGGCTGATCCAGATGGCGCTGGACTGCAGCATCGTCATCCTCGCCTTTGCACTGACCGACTGGTGGCACATCGCCCTGTCGGTGCTGGGTGCAGTGGTGCTGAACCAGACCCTGGCGATCAACCACCGGACCGGGCGCTACGTGGCCATTTAGCGCCTGTGTCTGCCTGCGGATGTGGCACGGTGTCACCCAGGCAACCACAGGCTTTTGCAACGGCGACTAGGATGTGCACTTCCCTTGTATTGTGCGGAGCGCCCATGTCTTCTGTTGCCCAACCCATCAACCACCAAATCCGCCTGGCTGCACGCCCGGTCGGCTTACCCAAAGCGACGGATTGGGTACACACCCGCGAACCGCTCGCCGAACCGGACGAAGGCGGCGTGCAGGTGCAGACCCTGGCCCTGTCACTGGACCCGGCCATGCGCGGCTGGATGAACGAGGGCAAAAGCTATATCGCACCGGTGGGACTTGGCGAAGTCATGCGCGCCGGTGGCGTGGGCCGTGTGAGCGCTTCGCGCAACGACCGCTTCCAGGTGGGTGACATGGTGTCTGGAGGGCTGGGCGTGCAGGAGTACGCAAGCTTCAGCGCCGACACCCTCAAGACCAGTGGCCTGGCCAAAATCGACCTGCGCCTGGGCAGCCTGACGCAATGGCTGAACGTGCTGGGCATGCCGGGCATGACCGGCTACTTCGGCTTGCTGGACATCGGCCAACCGCAGCCGGGTGAAACCCTGGTGGTGTCGGGCGCAGCCGGCGCCGTGGGCCAGACGGTGGGGCAACTGGCCAAGATCAAGGGCTGCAAGGTGGTGGGCATTGCCGGCGGTGCGGCCAAGTGCGACTGGGTGGTGAAAGAGCTGGGCTTTGATGCCTGCATCGACTACAAGGCCGGCCCCGATGCCGTGCGCGAAGGCCTCAAGGCCCATTGCCCGGACGGCGTGGACATTTACTTTGACAACGTGGGCGGCGAGATACTGGACACCGTGCTCACCCGTATCAAGCGCAAAGCCCGCATCATTGTCTGCGGTGCCATCAGCCAGTACAACAACACCACGGCCGTGCAGGGCCCGAAAAACTACCTCAGCCTGCTGGTCAACCGCGCACGCATGGAAGGCATGGTGGTGTTTGACTATGCCGGGCGCTACCCGCAGGCCATTGCCGAGATGGCCGGCTATTTGAAGGAAGGCCGCATGCACAGCCGGGAGGATGTGGTGCAGGGCCTGGACCAGTTTCCGGCCGCCCTGCTCAAGCTCTTCAATGGCGAAAACTTCGGCAAGCTGGTGCTGCAGCTTGCCAAGGCCTGAAGACCCGCGCCTGCCGCAAGGCAGACTTGCCGATGGAGTTGACCGCGGAGCCCACGTCCACAAACCGGCCCATACCGGCCTCTGAGGGCTTGTTAAAAGGCGCGATGTCGCCGCCCCAGCACAGGAGACCGCTTGCCAGACCCGGTCTCCGGCGCGGCTGTACCGCGCTCACGCGGTGGCCAGGGTACGGCGGTAGTGCAGATAATCCTGCGCAGTGCGCCGGGGCGCCTCGAGCATGGGCAAATGGCCGATATGGGGCATCAATACCACCGCACTGTCGGGCAGCAGCGCCTGCAGTGCCTGGGCACCGGCGGGATTGAGGATGCGGTCTTCTGCGCCCCAGACAATCAGCGCTGGCGTGGCCAGGGTGCTGAACTGGGCTTCGAGCAGGGGGGCACCAGCCAGCTGCTGCAGGATGCCGCGGTGCAGCGCCAGGTCGGCCATCGCACGCCGGGCCAGGGTGATTTTGACGGAGTAAGGCAGAAACGGTGTCTTGTGGGTGGTGGCCCGCATCAGGCGCGCAAAGTCCGCTTCGGTGCGCACCAGCAAGGGCATGTCCCCGGTGGCCAGGTAGTGCGTGAAGATGTCTGTGTCGTGCGCTGCCGCCGTGCCTGCCGCATCCAGCAGCCACAGGCTGGCCACGCGCTCGGGGTACAGGCCCGCCAGTTGCGTGGCAATAAAGCCCCCCATGGAGTTGCCGCCCAGGTGCACGCGCTGCAGGCCCAGGGCATCCATCAACGCGACGATGCGCTCGGCCTGCGCCACCATGCTGTAGCTGGCCTGCGGTTCGCGGCTGGCATCACCGAAGCCGGGCAGGTCGGGGCAGATCACGCGGTAGTGTGGGGTGAGAAATCGGGCCATGCGGGTGAAGTTGTCTTTGTCCCCGGCAAAGCCGTGGATGAGCAGCAGCGGCTCGCCCGCACCGCCCTCCAGATAGGGCATGGTGAAGCCGGGCAGCGTGGCCGTTTTGCAGCGCAGGCCGGAGCGCCTGCGCTCCAGGCCCAGACCCCAGCGCGCTGCGGTGGCGGGCACGCAGCGGTCCAACAGCAGCAAGAGCAGGATGCAAAGTGCGATCAATAGGCAAAGAATGGTCATGGTGCAGGCCTGTTCAGTTCAGATTGGCTTCGGGTGCCGGGCGTGAAGCGCAGCAAAGCGTCGTCCACCGGCTGCTGGAGCAGCATGCGGCGGTCCACTTCAAATGCATGCCGCACGCGCCAGGGGTCACTGCGGCCCTGGCGCGGCAGTTCGCCGGCGCCGCGCTGCACATAGCCCGAACCCAGGTCACCCATGCAGTTGGCGTCGGTGGTTTCGGACGGATCCGCTTGCGGGGTCACGGCCACCAGGCCCTTGGCATCCAGGTAGTTGAGCAGGCGGCAGAGATAGCGCGAAGCCATGTCGGCCTTGAGCGTCCACGAGGCATTGGTGTAGCCCAGAATGAACGCCATGTTGGGCAGGTCCTGCATCAGCACCGCCTTGTAGCTCAGCAGTTGCCTGGCCGACACCGGCACGCCATCCAGGCTCAGGGCCATGCCCCCAAAGGTTTGCAGTTGCAGGCCGGTGGCCGTGACAACGATGTCAGCCTCCAGCGTGGCACCGGATTGAAGCTTCAGGCCGTTCGGCGTAAAGCGGTCGATCTCGTCAGTCCGCACCGAGGCCTTGCCGCTGCGCAAGGCCTTGAACAGATCACCGTCGGGCACCACACACAGGCGCTGGTCCCAGGGCATGTAGCGGGGTGTGAAGTCGCGCATGTCCGCGCCCTCGCCGAGTTGCCTTTGCACCGCTGCCAGCAGCAGCTTGCGCATGGCGTTGGGCCAGCGCCGGGCGCAGCGAAAGAGCAGGCGCTGGCCCACGATGTTGCCGTGCCGCAGTGCGCTGTATATCCAGCGTTGGGGCAAGACCTTGGCCAGGGGTTTGATCAGCGCCTGGTAGCCCGGCACCGACAGGTAATAGGTGGGCGAGCGCTGCAACATGGTCACCTGCGTGGCCGTTTTCGCCATGGCCGGCACCAGAGTCACGGCGGTGGCGCCGCTGCCGATGATCACCACCCGCTTGCCCGCGTAATCCAGCCCCTCGGGCCAGAACTGCGGGTGTATGCACCGGCCCTTGAAATCCTGCACGCCCTTGAACGCCGGCATATAGCCCTGGTCGTAGTTGTAATAGCCGGTGCAACTGATCAGGAAGTTGCAGCTGCATTGGCGCAGTTCGCCGCTGGCCTCATGCAGGGCCGTCACGACCCAGTGGTGCTCTGCACTGTGCCAGTCGGCCTGCCGGATTTGCAGGCCGTACTGCACCTGCTGGTCCACGCCCTGCTCGTGCGCGGTTTGTGCAATATAGGCATGGATGGAGCCGCCATCGGCCAGTACCTGGGGCTGCATCCAGGGGCGAAAGACATAGCCCATGGTGAACATGTCGGAGTCAGAGCGCACGCCGGGATAGCGAAACAAGTCCCAGGTGCCGCCCATGGTCTGGCGACGCTCCCATATAGCCACCCGCTTGGCGGGGCAGTCACGGCGCAGGTGGCACGCCATGCCGATGCCCGACAGACCGGCGCCGATGATCAGCACATCAAAATGCTCCAGCATGGCCACTACAACAGCAGCAAGGCAATACTGGTGGCCAACCCGCCGGCCCAGACCAGCGTGCGCAAGGTGCCCCAGTTCATCAGGTACAGCGCGATATAGACCAGCCGCAAACCCACAAACAGCAAAGCCAGCTGGTCTATGCGGGCCTGCTCTGCATGGGCCAGGTGGGCAAACAGCACGGCCGCCACAAACAGGGGCAGGGCTTCAAAGCCATTGCTGTGTGCGGCCATGGCACGCTGCTGCCAACCCGTCAGCTGGCTGGCCCAGGCCCGGGGATGGTTGTTGTCATACCGGCCGTCCTTGGACGCGAGCCGCAGCGAATACGCCTTGGGCAACAGGGCCGTGAGCATGGGCAGCAAGCAGGCAAACAGCACGCACCATTTCGCAATCGACATAGCAACCTTTCGTGGGCCGGGCGCCATCCCGGCATGGCACAGCAGACAACAGGTTTGCTGGATGCGCCGGGCCATACTATCCAAACGCGGGCGAAGTGCAATCCGCTGTTGCCTGGGTAGACAGGCACCCGGGCACTCCCCTCAATCCAGCAGCGCCGCGTAGACCAGGGTGCGAAACAAGGGCCGGTAGAGATCGCGCTGGTTCGGCGCCTGGGTCAGCAGGATGCCGAACAGCTCCCTGGCCGGATCGACAAAAAAAGTGGTGCCGCCAATGCCACCCCAGCCATACAGGCCGGCCGAGCCGGGCAGCGGGTCCAGCCCCTCCTGCAGCTTGACCGAAAAGCCCAGTCCGAAGCCCACGCCGCGCGCCAGCATGAAGCCCGAGCGTTGGGTGAAGTGCTGCGCCATGCCGCCCAGGTGGTCGGCCGTCATGTGGCGCACGGTGTTGGGCATCAGGATGCGCTGGCCCTGCAGCGTGCCACCGTTCAACAGGCACTGTGCAAAGCGCGCATAGTCGCCCACCGTGGACACCAGCCCGGCACCGCCCGACTCCATCGGGTAGGGTTTGCGGATGTCGATCAGCTCCACGGCCGCACCCGTGTCGGGGCAAACCGCAAACGGTTCGGCAATGCGGTGCTGCTGTTCCGGCTTGACGTCAAAGTGCGTGTCCGCCATGCCCAGCGGGTCCAGTATGTTCTCGCGCAAAAACGCACCCAGGGTCTGGCCGCTGACCACCTCGATCAGGCTGCCCAGCAGGTCGGTGGCGCGGCTGTATTCAAACGTGGTGCCGGGCTCAAACATCAGCGGCAAACCGGCCAGCACACGGGCGAATTCGCGGTTGGTTTTTTGGCGCGTCCACAGGTCGGCCTCGGCATACAACCGCTGGATCGGCTCGGTACCCAGAATTTCGTAGGTGAGCCCGGCCGTATGGCGCAGCAGGTCTTGCACCGTGGGCGCGTTGCGCGGCTTGTGCAGGGCGGCATGGCCATGGATGTGGTCAGCCACCCGCACCCCGGCAAACTCCGGCAGGTAATGGGCCACCGGCGCACCCAACAACAATTGGCCGCGCTCCACCAGCATCATCACCGCCACCGACACAATCGGCTTGGTCATGGAGTAAATGCGAAACAGCGAGTCCAGCGCCATGGCCCGCCCGGCCGCCGGATCCTGCACACCGATGGCGGAGTGCAGCACCGTCTGGCCGCGCCGCACCACCAGGGCCACGGCGCCGGGCAAATGCCTGCGCGCCACTGCGGCCTCCAGCACCGTTTGAATATGCAGGGTGCGCCGGGGGCAGAACCCCAGTTCAGCGGGTGTTCCGGCTGGCAACAGGGTATGGATGGTCATGGGTTTCTCCGGGCCGGGTTTGGGCAGCAAGGTTTGCACACGGTGCGCAGGCTGGAAGGCCTGAGCCTATGGCATGCTTCCTGCTGGTGTTGCAGCGTAAAAATGAAATGCAGATTAGCTCATGTTCTATTTGCATAGTGCGCGAGCGTAAACCCTGAGCTTTGCGCCCGTAACATGCCGCTACATTCACTGCTTTGGTGCAAACTGGGCACCGCATTGGAATTCTTTCTTTAACTGGAGTACCTGTACATGACGATGAAATCCCTGAAATCCGTTGCCGCAGCCATCTTGGCCCTGGGCACCCTGGCAGCCAGCCCCGCCTTCGCTGGCAAGACACTGGACGGCATCAAGGCACGCGGTCAGGTGATCTGCGGCGTACATACCGGTCTGGCAGGCTTCAGCGCCGCCGACTCCAGCGGCAAGTGGACCGGCATCGACGTGGACGTGTGCCGCGCCGTGGCCGCCGCCGCCCTGGGCGATGCCGAAAAAGTGAAATATGTGCCGCTGTCGGCCCAGGCCCGCTTCACCGCGCTGCAGTCCGGCGAGATCGACATCCTGTCGCGCAACACCACCTTCACCCTGACCCGCGACGCCTCCCTGGGCCTGAGCCAGACCGCCGTCACCTATTACGACGGCCAGGGCTTCATGGTGCCAGTCAAGAACAAGATCAAGAGCGCCAAGCAGCTCAAGGGCCAAACGGTGTGCGTGCAGTCCGGCACCACCACCGA
>CANBTQ010000108.1 GCA_947372425.1 Comamonadaceae bacterium
GTCAAGCCCACCACGGTGATCGACACGGCGCCCGGCTCCTGGTCGATTACCGGCGTCACCATCCACGACTCGCACGCCCATGGCGCGCTCACGGTGGAGCAGGTGATCCAGGTGTCCAGCAATGTAGGCACCGCCAAGATCGCCATGGGTATGCCGGCCAGCGCCATGTGGGAAACCTTCTCGCAGGCCGGCTTTGGCCAGAAGCCGCAAATCGAATTCCCTGGTGTGGTTTCGGGCCGTCTGCGCCCCTGGGCCAAATGGCGTCCCATCGAACAGGCCACCGTGTCCTATGGCTACGGCCTGTCGGCCTCGCTGTTCCAGATGGTGCGCTCCTACACCGTGTTCTCGCACGATGGCGAGATCATCCCGGCCACGCTGATGAAAAGCACCGAGCCCGCTGTAGGCGTGCGGGTGTTCTCGTCCGCCACCGCCGCCGAGGTGCGCAAGATGCTGCAAATGGCGGCCGGCCCCGGCGGCACCGGCCCCAAGGCACAAACCCAGGGCTATTCGGTGGGCGGCAAGTCCGGCACCGCCTACAAGCAGCAGGGCAAGGGCTATGGTTCGGACGGCAACCGCAAATACCGCAGCTGGTTTGTCGGCATGTCGCCCATCGACAAGCCGCGCCTGATCGTGGGCGTGATGCTGGACGAGCCCAGTGCCGGCCATTACTTTGGTGGCGACGTGGCAGCACCCGTATTCAGCGACACGGTGCAGCAAACCCTGCGCCTCTTGAATGTGCAGCCCGACATGTCGGTGCGCCCCAATATTGTGGCCAGCACCGTGGAGGAGAGCTTCTGATGCTGCGCTCCACCCAACAGGCCGCGCTGTGGCTGCAGGAACAGGTCACCGGCACGCTGCGTACCGACAGCCGTGCCGTGCAGCCGGGTGACGGCTTTATTGCCTGGCCCGGTGCCGCCGTCGATGGCCGCTCGTTTGTGCCTGCCGCACTGCAGTCCGGCGCCCGTGCCTGCCTGGTCGAGGCGGAGGGTGCCGAGGCCTTTGCACTGCCCGCAGGCCGCGTGGAAAGTTTCGCGGGTCTCAAATCCGCCACCGGCCCGATTGCGGCCGAATACTTCGCTCATCCCTCGCAAGCGCTGGCCGTGCTGGCCGTCACCGGCACCAACGGCAAGACCTCGACGGCCTGGTGGCTGGCGCAGGCCCTGTCGGCGCTGGGGCCGCAGCAGGCCCTGCCCTGCGGCATGATTGGCACCCTGGGTGTGGGCCGCCCGCCAGCCGCCGGCAGTGCCGAAGATGCGGCCACGGCCCAGGGCGGTGTCGTTGCCACCGGCCTCACCACGCCCGACCCGGTGCAACTGCAAAGTGCCTTGCGCCGCTTCGCCAGCGAAGGGCTGAAAGCCTGCGCCATCGAGGCCTCCAGCATCGGCATCGAAGAAGCCCGCCTCGACGGCACGCAGATCCGCGTGGCCCTGTTCACCAACTTCACGCAAGACCATCTGGACTACCACGGCAGCATGGACGCCTACTGGCAGGCCAAACGCCGCCTGTTCAGCTGGCCTGGCCTGCACAGCGTCGTGCTGAATATGGACGACGCGCGCGGTGTGGAGCTGGCCGCCGCGCTGGCGGGCAGCCCGCTGGACCTGTGGACGGTTTCCACCGCCCGCGCCGCCCGCCTGCAGGCCCGCGCCATCAGCTACCGGTCCACCGGGGTTGCCTTCGAGGTGGTGGAGGGCGATGTGGTGCTGCCGGTGCAGACCCATTTGATCGGCAGTTACAACGTCTCGAATCTGCTGGGCGTGCTGGCTGCCATGCGTGCCCTGGGCGTGCCGCTGGCGGATGCCGTGCAGGCCTGCAGCCAGTTGCACGCCGTACCCGGCCGCATGGAGTGCCTGGGCGGCGCCGCTAGCCCGCTGGTGGCCGTGGACTATGCCCACACGCCCGATGCGCTGGATCACGCCCTTGCCGCCCTGCGCCCCCTGGTGCAGGCGCGCGGTGGCAAGCTCTGGTGTGTGTTTGGCTGCGGCGGCGACCGCGATACCTCCAAGCGCCCCCTGATGGGTGCCATTGCCGCCAAGCTGGCCGACCAGGTGGTGGTCACCAGCGACAACCCGCGCAGCGAAAGGCCCGAGGCCATCATTGCCCAGATTCTCTTGGGCCTGCCCTCCTGCAACACGCTGGAAGTGCAATCCGACCGGGCGCTGGCCATTGCCGACACCATTGCCCGTGCCAATGCAGCGGACGTGATCCTGCTGGCCGGCAAGGGCCATGAAGCCACGCAGGAAATTGCCGGCCTGAAGACGGCCTTTTCCGATCTCGCGCATGCGGCAGCTGCGCTGCAGCAATGGCGCCGCAGCCCTGCGGAGACCCGGGCATGAACGCGATGCTGCAATTGCAGACCGCCCTGCACTGGCTGCCCGGTGCAGCCCTGTGGGGCGATGGCCAGACCGAGGTGCTGCGCGTGCACACCGACACCCGCAGCGTGGAGCGTGGCGACCTGTTCCTGGCCCTCAAGGGCGAGAAGTTTGACGCCAACAGCATGCTGCACGAAGCCTGTGCCCGCGGCGCCGCTGCACTGATCTGCCACGCCGGCTTGCCTGCCGACAGCTACCCCGAGGGCATTCCCCGCATCGAAGTGGCCGACACCCATGCCGCCCTGACCCAGCTGGCCACCGGCTGGCGCGCGCAGTTCACGTTGCCGCTGATTGCCGTGACCGGCAGCAACGGCAAGACCACGGTCACGCAGATGATTGCCAGCATCCTGGGCGCTGCGGCCGGCGACGATGCCCTGGCCACGCGCGGCAACCTCAACAACGACATCGGCGTGCCACTCACCCTGCTGCGCCTGCGTCCCCACCACCGCATTGCCGTGGTCGAGCTGGGCATGAACCACCCCGGCGAGATCGATGCCCTGGCCGCCGCGGCACAACCCACCGTGGCCCTGGTGAACAACGCGCAGCGCGAGCACCTGGAATTCATGCAGACCGTGCAGGCCGTGGCCGAAGAAAACGGGGCCGTCATCGGCCGTCTGCCCGTAGGCGGCACCGCCGTGTTTCCGGCCGATGACGCCTTCACCCCGCTGTGGGCCAGTCTGGCCGCACCGCGCCGCATGGCCCGCTTCGCCCTGGAGTCCACCGGCAACACGCAGGACCTGGTGTGCCGTGCCGCGCACTGGACGGATGGCGCCTGGGCGGTGCAGGCCACTGGGCCCGGCGGCGCGTTGAACTTCCGCCTCGCCATTGCCGGCCGCCACAACGTCAAGAACGCGCTGGCCGCTGCCGCCTGTGCCCTCTCGGCCGGCGTGCCGGTGGCGGCCGTGGTGCAGGGGCTGGAGTCCTTTGTGCCGGTCAAGGGCCGCTCCCGTGCCGTGGCTTTGCAGATGCCCGACCGCACCCGCACGCTGGTGGACGACAGCTACAACGCCAACCCCGATTCGGTGCGCGCGGCCATTGCCGTGCTGGCCGAGTTGCCCGCGCCGCGCCTGCTGGTGCTGGGCGATATGGGCGAGGTGGGTGCGCAGGGCGAGGCCTTCCACACCGAGGCCGGCACCGAGGCCCATGCCGCCGGCATCGAGCAGCTGTTTGCCATCGGTGCGCTGGCCCGTGCCGCTGTGGCGGCCTTCCCCGGCGCGCAGCACTTTGATTCGATCGAGGCCTTGAACGCGGCCGTGCTGCAGCAGTTGCCGCAGCTCAACAGCATGCTGGTCAAGGGCTCGCGCTTCATGCGCATGGAGCGCGTGGTGGAGGCGGTGTGCGCCGCGGCTGCCGCAGGGGAAAAATCATGAAACAACAAAACAAGAACGGAACCACTTCATGCTGCTAAGCCTGGCCCAATGGCTGCAAACGCTGTCGCCGGAATTCGGATTTTTCCGCGTCTTCCAGTACATCACCTTCCGGGCCGTGATGGCCGCGCTCACCGCCCTGCTGATCGGTCTGGCTGCCGGCCCCTTCGTCATCCGCCGCCTGGCCGAACTCAAGATCGGCCAGCCGATCCGCGGCTACGGCATGGAGAGCCACCTCAGCAAAAGCGGCACCCCCACCATGGGCGGCGTGCTGATCCTGCTGTCGATTGCCATCTCCACGCTGCTGTGGTTTGACTGGAGCAACCGCTTCGTCTGGATCGTGTTGCTGGTGACGCTGGGCTTTGGTGCCATCGGCTGGGTCGATGACTGGCGCAAGGTGGTGCGCAAAGACCCCGAAGGCATGCGCTCGCGCGAGAAGTATCTGTGGCAGTCGGTGATCGGTCTGGTCGCCGCTTTGTATTTGGTGTTCAGCATTTCGGAAAGCTCCAATCTGCGCGTGATGGAGTTGTTCTTCCAGTGGGTGAGCTCGGGCTTTGATGTGAACCTGCCGCCCAAGGCCGGCCTGATGCTGCCCTTCTTCAAGCAGGTGAGTTATCCGCTGGGTGTGCTGGGCTTTGTCATCCTCACCTACCTGGTGATCGTGGGCTCCAGCAATGCGGTGAACCTCACCGACGGGCTGGACGGCCTGGCCATCATGCCGGTGGTGCTGGTGGGCTCCTGCCTGGGCATCTTTGCCTATGTCACGGGCAGTTCGGTGTATTCCAAATACCTGTTTCTGCCCTACATCGCCGGCTCCGGCGAGCTGATGATTTTCTGCGCCGCACTGGCCGGCTCCGGCCTGGCATTCTTGTGGTTCAACACCCACCCGGCGCAGGTCTTCATGGGCGATGTCGGCGCGCTGGCTTTGGGCGCAGCCCTGGGCACCGTGGCCGTGATCGTGCGCCAGGAAATCGTGCTGGCCATCATGGGCGGCATCTTTGTGGTCGAAGCCCTGTCGGTGATGCTGCAGGTGAGCTACTTCAAATACACCAAGAAGAAGTTTGGCACCGGCAAGCGCCTGCTGAAGATGGCGCCGCTGCACCACCATTTTGAGAAACATGGCTGGAAGGAGACGCAGGTCGTGGTGCGTTTCTGGATCATCACCATCCTGCTGTGCCTGGTGGGCCTGTCCACCCTGAAGCTGCGCTAAAGATGGCTACCCCCACGTTTGCTGCTACGCAGCTGCTCTGCCCCCCGAGGGGGCCGTTCGCCTCCTTGGAGCGGTCCGGCGGAGGCTTGCCATGAATAACTTGCGCGATCTCCACGTTCTGGTCCTTGGCCTGGGTGCCTCGGGCCTGGCCATGGTGCGCTGGTGCGCGCTGCACGGCGCCGTGGTGACCGTGGTGGATACGCGTGCGGCGCCGCCGCAACTGGCCGTGCTGCGCGCCGAGCTGCCGGCGGTGACTTTTGTGCATTCGGATTTCAAGGCTGCGCTGGTGGAAGGCACTTCCATTCGCGCCGTCTTCAAGAGCCCGGGCCTCAGCCCCGCCGAGACCGCCGGCGTGATGGACGCAGCGCTGGCCCTGGGCCTGTGGGTGGGTGGTGAACTCAGCCTGTTCGCCCAAGCGCTCAAAGACCTGGCGCACAGCCCGGTGCCCCTGCTGAACGCACAGTACCAACCCAAGGTGCTGGCCATCACCGGCACCAACGGCAAGACCACCGTCACCGCGCTCACCGGCCACCTGGTGCGCTGGGCGGGCAAGAGTGTGGCGGTGGCCGGCAACATCGGCCCGACCTTGCTCGACACCCTGGCGCAGGCGCTGGACGCGCAGGCCCTGCCCGACGTATGGGTGCTGGAGCTGTCCAGCTTCCAGCTCGACTTGCCCAGCGGCCTGGAGCCCACCGCCGCCGTGGTGCTGAACGTCACGCAAGACCATCTGGACTGGCATGGCAGCATGGCCGCTTACGCCAAGGCCAAGTCCCACATCTTTGGCGCCACCGGCCTCTTGGTGCTGAACCGCGAAGACCCGACTGTGATGGCCATGCGGCCTGAGCCGATTCGCGCCAAGCTGCAGCGCCCGATTGAGCGCGAGTACGTCAGCTTTGGCACCGACATGCCACAGCGCCCCGGCGACTTTGGTCTGGAAGACATGAACGGCATGGTCTGGCTGGTGCGTGCGCTCGAAGCCGACGAAACCCGCAAAAAATACCAGCACCTGGAAGAGCTGCACATCCAGCGTTTCATGCCGGCCGATGCGCTGCGCATTCGTGGTCGCCACAACGCCAGCAATGCACTGGCCGCACTGGCCCTGTGCTCTGCCGCCGGTTGCGCGCTGGGCCCCATCCTGTTCGGCCTGCGTGAATACCGCGGCGAGCCGCACCGGATGGAAAGCGTGGGCATTCTGAACGGGGTGGAGTTTTTTGACGACAGCAAGGGTACCAATGTGGGCGCCACCGTGGCCGCCCTGAACGGCCTGGGCGAAGACCGCAAGCTGGTGCTGCTATTGGGTGGCGAAGGCAAGGGGCAGGACTTCTCGCCGCTGGCGGCACCCATTGCCCGCTATGTGCGCAGTGTGGTGCTGTTTGGCCGTGATGCGCCGCTGATCCGCGCCGCCATCGAAGGCAGCGAGGTGCCGCTGCTGGACGCAGCCAGCATGGAAGAGGCCGTGGCCCAAGCCAACCGCGCCGCCCATGCCGGTGATGCGGTGCTGCTCTCGCCCGCCTGCGCCAGTTTTGACATGTTCAAGGACTATGCCCACCGGGCCCAGTGCTTTGTCGATGCCGTGCGCACCCTGGCACTGGACAGTGGCTCCGATCTGGAGAGCGTTGCATGAGCGTCGCGCCGCGCCACCCCACGCAAGCGCGCGCCGCAGTGCGCAGCACGGAGGTTTCTCTGTGAGTGCATGGGCTGCCACCATGAAGGGTTGGTTCGCACGCAAGCCGGGCGGCACGGCCTCGTCGGTATTGCCGGTGCGCCTGGGGGACCGGGGTTCGTTTTCCGGGCGTACCAACGCGGTGCAGGTGCGCGGTTTTGACCAGCCGCTGGTCTGGGTCACCGTGGCCCTGCTGCTGTGGGGCCTGGTGATGGTGTACTCGGCCTCGATTGCCATGCCGGACAACCCGCGCTTTGCCAACTACGCGCACACCCACTTTCTGGTGCGCCACATCATGTCCATCGTCGTGGCCTTTGTGGCGGCGCTGCTGGCGTTTCAGGTGCCGGTGTCCACCTGGGAAAAGGTGGCACCGTATTTGTTTGTGGCTTCGCTGGTGCTGCTGGTGGCGGTGCTGGTGCCCTTCATCGGCAAGGGCGTGAACGGCGCGCGGCGCTGGATCGCGCTGGGCATACTCAACTTCCAGCCCTCCGAGCTGGCCAAGTTCGCCGTGGTGCTGTATGCGGCCGACTATATGGTGCGCAAGATGGAAGTGAAGGAGCGCTTCTTCCGCGCCGTCATGCCCATGGGCATTGCCGTGGCGGTGATCGGCCTCCTGCTGCTGGCCGAGCCCGACATGGGCGCCTTCATGGTGATCGCCGTGATCGCCATGGGCATTCTGTTTCTGGGTGGCGTCAACGCCCGCATGTTCTTCCTGATCGCCGCCATTCTGGTGGTGGCTTTTAGCGTGATGATTGCCCTGAGCCCCTGGCGGCGCGAGCGCATTTTTGCCTACCTGAACCCCTGGGACGCGGCCTATTCCATGGGCAAGGGTTACCAGCTCTCGCATTCGCTGATTGCCATCGGTCGCGGTGAGATATTTGGTGTCGGTCTCGGTGGCAGCGTGGAAAAGCTGCACTGGTTGCCCGAGGCACACACCGACTTCTTGCTGGCCGTGATCGGCGAAGAGTTCGGTCTGCTCGGCGTGCTGGTGGTGATCTGCCTGTTCCTCTGGCTGACGCGCCGCCTGATGTACATAGGCCGCCAGGCCATCGCCCTGGACCGCGTGTTTGCCGGCCTGGTGGCACAGGGCCTGGGCATCTGGATGGGCTTTCAGTCCTTCATCAACATGGGTGTGAATCTGGGCGCGCTGCCAACCAAGGGCCTGACGCTGCCGCTGATGAGCTATGGCGGGTCGGCGATCCTGATCAATTTGATTGCCATCGCCGTCGTTCTCAGAATTGACTACGAAAACAGACAACTCATGCACGGAGGCCGTGTATGAGCAAGCAACACTGCGCACTCATCATGGCCGGCGGCACCGGTGGCCACATCTTTCCGGGTCTGGCCGTGGCCGAGGCCCTGCGCGCCAAGGGCTGGCGCGTGCACTGGCTGGGCGCACCCGGCAGCATGGAAAGCCGTCTGGTGCCGGCGCGGGGCTTCACGCTGGAGACGATTGCCTTCGGTGGCGTACGCGGCAAGGGCCGCATGACCCTGTTGCTGCTGCCTGTGCGCCTGCTGCGCGCCTGCTGGCAAAGCCTGCAGGTGATGCGCCGCGTGCAGCCCGATGTGCTGGTGGGCCTGGGCGGCTACATCACCTTCCCCGGCGGCATCATGGGCCGGTTGCTGGGCAAGCCGCTGGTGCTGCATGAGCAGAACTCGGTGGCCGGCATGGCCAACAAGGTGCTGGCTGCAGTGGCCAGCCGCGTGTTCACCGCCTTCCCCAAGGTGTTTGCCAAGGGGCTTTGCGTGGGCAATCCGCTGCGCGCCGAGTTCCTCACGCAAGCCGCGCCGCAGGAGCGCTTTGCCGGCCGCAGCGGAGCGCTGCGCCTGCTGGTGGTGGGTGGCAGTCTGGGCGCCCGTGCCCTCAACAGCGTGGTGCCCCGGGCGCTGGCCCTGATCCCCGAAGCGCAGCGTCCCCTGGTGATCCACCAGAGCGGCGAAAAGCAGATCGAGGAACTGCGTGCCAACTACGCAGCCAGCGGCGTGACTGCCGAGCTCACCCCCTTCATTACCGACACGGCAGCCGCCTTTGCCGACGCCGATCTGGTGCTGTGCCGCGCCGGTGCCAGCACCGTGACCGAGCTGGCCGCCGTGGGGGCCGCCGCCATGTTGGTGCCCTTCCCCTCGGCGGTGGATGACCACCAGACCTTTAACGCCCGCTTCCTGGTAGACCAGGGCGCCGGCTGGCTGATGCCCCAGGGCGAACTGACACCCGAAGGTCTGGCCGCCTTCATCACCACAACCGACCGGACCGCACTGCTGCAGCGCGCCCTGGCCGCCAAAAACATGCAGCAGTTGCGCGCCACCGATGCGGTGGTGGCCGCCTGCGAGGAGCTTGCCCCATGAAACACGCTATCAAGCACATCCATTTTGTCGGCGTGGGCGGTTCCGGCATGTCCGGCATCGCCGAGGTGCTGAGCAACCTGGGTTACACCATCTCCGGTTCCGACCTGGCCGACAACGCCACCACCCAACGCCTGGCCTCGCTGGGCATCACCACCTACGTGGGCCACAGTGCCGATAACGTCCAGGGGGCCGATGCCATCGTCACCTCCACCGCCGTCAAGCAGGACAACCCCGAGGTGGTCCGCGCCCGCGAGATGCACATCCCCATCGTGCCGCGCGCGCTGATGCTGGCCGAGCTGATGCGCCTGAAGCAGGGCATTGCCAT
>CANBTQ010000109.1 GCA_947372425.1 Comamonadaceae bacterium
TCGCGGTCGCGCAGTTCGCCCATCAGAATCACGTCCGGCGCCTGGCGCAGGGTGTTCTTCAGCGCGGCTTCCCAGCTGTCGGTGTCCAGACCCACTTCACGCTGGGTCACCACGCAATTCTTGTGGGCGTGCACAAACTCCACCGGGTCCTCGATCGTGATGATGTGGCCGTAGGAGTTTTCGTTGCGCCAGTCCACCATGGCGGCCAGCGTGGTTGATTTGCCGGAGCCGGTGGACCCCACCATGATGCACAGGCCCCGCTTGGACAGCACAATGTCCTTGAGGACCTGGGGCACACCCAGGCCGTCAATGGTGGGCAACAGTGCCGGGATCACCCGCAGCACCAGCCCGACCTTGCCTTGCTGGATAAACACGTTGACCCGGAAGCGGCCGATATTGGGCGGCGAGATGGCGAAGTTGCCTTCCTTGGTGCGCTCGAACTCAGCCACCTGCTTGTCGTTCATGATGGAGCGCGCCAGTGCCAGGGTATGGGCGGCATTCAGCGGTTGTGGCGATACCTTGGTGATCTTGCCGTCGACCTTGATGGCCGGCGGAAAGTCTGCCGTAATGAACAGATCGCTGCCATTGCGGCTGACCATCAAGCGCAGCAGGTCGTTGATGAACTTGGTTGCCTGATCGCGTTCCATATGTTTCTACCCTGGGAAGTTTTGGTGAAATTCCACAGACTAGCCTGGGAAATTTTCGGGGATCTTCGCTTTGCTGCGCGCCTCGGCCGGGCTGATGATGTTGCGCTTCACCAGGTCACTCAAGTTCTGGTCCAGCGTCTGCATGCCCACGGCATTGCCGGTCTGGATGCTGGAGTACATCTGCGCCACCTTGGCCTCGCGGATCAGGTTGCGGATGGCGCTGGTGCCCAGCATGATCTCGTGGGCCGCGACGCGGCCCTGCCCGTCCTTGGTCTTGCACAGGGTTTGCGAGATCACGGCCTGCAGTGACTCCGACAACATGGCCCGCACCATTTCTTTTTCGTCGGCGGGGAACACGTCAATGATGCGGTCAATCGTCTTGGCCGCACTCGAGGTGTGCAGGGTGCCGAACACCAGGTGGCCGGTTTCGGCCGCTGTCATGGCCAGGCGTATGGTTTCCAGGTCGCGCATTTCGCCCACCAGAATCGCATCCGGATCCTCGCGCAGCGCAGACTTCAAGGCCGCGGCAAAGGAAAGCGTGTGCGGCCCCACCTCGCGCTGGTTGATCAGGCACTTCTTGGACTCGTGCACAAACTCGATCGGGTCTTCCACCGTCAGGATGTGGCCGAACTCGGTTTCATTCAGGTAGTTGACCATGGCCGCCAGCGTGGTGGACTTGCCCGAACCGGTGGGCCCGGTCACCAGCACCATGCCGCGGGGCTTGAGTGCCAGCTCACCGAAGATCTTGGGCGCATTGAGTTGCTCCAGCGACAGGATCTTGCTGGGAATGGTACGGAACACCGCACCGGCACCGCGCTGGTGGTTGAAGGCATTGACCCGGAAGCGTGCCAGGCCGTCGATCTCGAACGAGTAATCGATTTCCAGGAATTCTTCGTAGTGCTTGCGCTGCGTGTCATTCATGATGTCGTACACCATGCTGTGCACCTGCTTGTGGTCCAGTGGTTCCACATTGATGCGGCGCACATCGCCATGCACCCGGATCATGGGTGGCAGTCCGGCAGAGAGGTGTAAGTCCGATGCTTTGTTCTTGACACTAAAGGCCAGCAATTGGGTGATATCCACGAAGTCCTCTCTCGCTTGATGTTGTTTGGTACGCTTGGGCGATTATGACCATGATTGCCGACAATCTCCATCGGGTACAGGCCCGAATTTCAGCCGCTTGCCTGGCCTGTGGCCGGGCGCCGGACGGGGTGGGCTTGCTGGCCGTGTCCAAAACCTTTGATGCCGGGGCGGTGCGCCAGGCCTATGCAGCCGGACAAACCGCTTTCGGTGAAAACTACATTCAGGAGGCCGTGGACAAGATCGCCGCGTTGTCCGATCTGCCGCTGCAATGGCACTGCATAGGCCCGATCCAGAGCAACAAGACGCGCCTGGTGGCCACGCATTTCGACTGGGTGCATTCGGTAGACCGCCTGAAGATTGCGCAGCGCCTGAGCGAGCAGCGCCCGCCCGACCTGGCCGCGTTGCAGCTGTGCATACAGGTCAATATCGACGGGGGTGCCACCAAGGCCGGTGTTGCGCCCGAGGCAGTGCTGGAGCTGGCGCGCCAGATGCAGGATTTGCCCGGACTGCGCCTGCGCGGCCTGATGACCATCCCCGAGCCCACCGCCGACTTTGCCGCTGCGCTGGCCGTGCACAGGCGGGCCCGTGCCCTCCTGGATGCGCTGAACGCGCAGGGGCTGCAACTGGACACGCTGTCCATGGGCATGACGGGTGATCTGGAGGCCGCAGTCCACGCCGGTAGCACCATGGTGCGTGTAGGGACCGCGGTATTTGGAGGCCGCACTTACGCCACGGGGCAGTAGCCCCGGCGCCCGACCCTAGTCGAGCTTGATGTGCGTGGTGTTCTTGACTTCTTCCATCACTGCATAGGTGCGCGTCTCGCGCACGCCGGGCAGTTGCCACAGCACGGTGCCGGCGAAGTCGCGGTAGGCGCCCATGTCGGCAATGCGGGTCTTGAGCAGGTAGTCAAAGCCACCGGCCACCATGTGGCACTCCTGGATTTCGCCATGCACCTGCACCGCCGCCTTGAACGCGTCAAACACATTGGGTGTGGTGCGGTCCAGCAGCACCTCCACAAACACCGTCATGCCGGCGTCCAGCTTGACAGGGTTCAGTCGCGCCTCATAACCCAGGATGTAGCCATCCTTGGTCAGGCGCTGCACGCGCGACAGCACGGCCGTAGGTGACAGGGCCACCGTCTCCGCCAGCTTGAGATTGGACATGCGCCCATCCTGCTGCAGGCAGTTGAGAATTTTCAGGTCAATGCGATCCAGGTCTGCGCGACCGCTGGCAACTTGAGACATGGTGGGATACCGATCCAAAGAGAATCTGATTAAAACAATCAATATTGTGAATGTTTTGGTTGAATTTAATCATTTTTAATGAAAAAATCGGCAATTGAATGATTGACTTTGAATGCCACTAAAAACAGTGAAACATTCACATTCAAATCCTGGAAGATCGCGTTTATTGCTAATTCCAGGAGACATCTGTGCTGATTCATTCCCAATTGCCATTTCCCTACCGCACCGAGAGTGAGGTTGTGGCGCGACACCTGCAAGTGCTCAACACCGGTTTGGACTGGGCTGCAGCCGCCAAAGCGGCCACGCCGTGGGTGCAGGCGGTGCGTGACAACCCGCCGCCTTTCTGGGCGATGGAGAGTCTGTTGCGCGAATATCCGATCTCCAGCGCCGAAGGTCTGGCCCTGATGCGCCTGGCCGAAGCCCTGCTGCGTGTGCCCGATGCCGAGACCGCGATTGCACTGACCGCCGACCAACTGGGCCGCGCCGACTTTGACAACAGCGGTGACAAGGTGCTGTCGCGCCTGTCCAGCACGGCCATCGCCTTGTCCAAGCACTTTCTGCCCGACCCGCAAACCGGAGCCGGACCGCAGACCGAGCCCGGCATCATGGCCAAGCTGGGCGCCCGCACCGTGGTGGCCGCCACCCTGCGTGCGGTGCAACTGCTGGGTCGCCAGTTCGTGCTGGGCCAGAACATGCCCGAAGCGCTGGACGAAGCCAATGCCGCGCGCAAACAACACGCCGGGCTCACCTACTCGTATGACATGCTGGGTGAGGGTGCGCGCACCGATGCCGATGCGCTGCGCTATCTGCAGAGCTACAAGGCGGCCATCGAATACATCGCCGGCCACAGCGACACCCGTGCCGCACCCGAGCGCAATGACGGCATTTCCATCAAGCTCAGTGCCCTGCACCCGCGCTACGAAGATGCGCAAAGCCAGCGCGTGCTCAACGAGCTGGTGCCACGCGTCTGGAGCCTGTGCGAACAGGCCGCCCAGGCCAATATCAACCTCACCATCGATGCCGAGGAAGTGGACCGCCTGGAGTTGTCGCTGGAGGTGTTTGATGCGCTGCTGGAGCGCGTGGCCCAACACTATCCGCAGTGGACCGGCTTTGGCCTGGCGCTGCAGTCTTACCAGACGCGTTCGCTGGAATTGATTGAGCACCTCACCGCACTGGCGCGCAAGCGCCAGGTGCGGCTGATGTGCCGCCTGGTCAAGGGCGCCTATTGGGATGCCGAAATCAAGCGCGCCCAGGAGCTCGGCCTGCCTTGTTACCCGGTGTTCACCCACAAGCACCATACCGATGTGTCCTACCTGGCCTGTGCCCGCGCGCTGCTGGATGCGCCCGACGCCATCTACCCCCAGTTCGCCACCCACAACGCCGCCACCATCGCCGCCATTCTGCAGATGGCCGCACGCAGCGGCGGCAAGTTTGAATTGCAGCGCCTGCACGGCATGGGCGAGGGCGTGTACCGCGAGGTGCTGAAGAACCCCACCGTGTCCTGCCGCGTGTATGCCCCCGTGGGCGCCCACCGCGACCTGCTGGCCTACCTGGTGCGCCGGCTGCTGGAAAACGGTGCCAACTCCTCCTTCGTGCACCAGATGGCCGATGAGTCGGTGAACATGCAGGAGCTGCTGATCTCGCCGCTGCGTCTCGAACCCGTGTCTTCGCTGCCCATGCCGGTGGATTTGTTTGGCAGCCATGCCGGTGCCCGCCAGAACAGCACCGGGCTGGACCTGACCGTGCCCGGCATGCGCGCGCCGTTGCTGCAGGCTCTGCACACCACGCCGGTGCCCGTTGTGGCGCTGGCGGATACCGGCGCTGTGGCCGCCGCGTTTGCGCGCAGCCAGAGCGCTTACGCCGCCTGGAGCCATACCGATGTGAGCGCGCGTGCAGCCGTGCTGCGCCGTGCGGCCGACGCCATGCTGGCGCAAACCCCCGCGCTGTGTGCCGTTCTGGTCAAGGAGGCCTTCAAGACCTGGGGCGACGCCGTGTCCGAGGTGCGCGAAGCGGTGGACTTCCTGCGCTACTACGCCGACGAGGCCGAGCGCATCATGCAGCCCATCGCCATGCCGCAGGTGCATGGTGTGACCGCAGTGCCCTTTACCTACGGCGTCACTGGAGAAACCAATACCCTGCGTCTGACGGCGCGCGGTGTCTGGGTCTGCATCAGCCCCTGGAATTTTCCGCTGGCCATTTTTGCCGGCCAGGTGGCCGCCGCCCTGGCCACGGGCAACACCGTGCTGGCCAAGCCGGCCGAACAGACCCCGGGCATTGCGCTGGCCGCCGTGCAGATCCTGCACGCCGCCGGCGTGCCGCCGGATGCGCTGCAACTGCTGCATGGCGCCGGCGAAACCATTGGCGCCGCCCTGGTGGCCCAGCCCGGTGTGGCCGGTGTGGTGTTTACCGGCTCGACCCAGGTCGCCAAAATCATCCAGCGCGCCCTGGCCGCCAAGGACGGCGCCATTGTTCCGCTGATCGCCGAAACCGGGGGCATCAATGCCATGCTGGTGGACTCCAGCGCCCTGCCCGAACAGGTGGTGGACGCCGTGGGCATGAGCGCCTTCCGCTCGGCCGGCCAGCGCTGCTCGGCCCTGCGTCTGCTGTGCGTGCACGAGTCGATTGCCGAGGGCGTGATCGAGATGGTGCAGGGCGCGGCGCGCGAGCTCAAAGCCGGCGATCCCGCCGATCTGGCCACCGACGTCGGCCCGGTGATTGACCAGGAAGCCTTTGACAACATCCAGCGCCAGATCCAGCGCCTGAACCAAGAGGCCCGGGTGGTGGTGCAGCCGGATGCGAGCGCGCTAGCCGCCATGCCCAACCTGATTGCGCCGCATGCCTTTGAGGTGAGCCGCATTGCCGATGTGAAGTCCGAAATCTTTGGTCCGGTGTTGCAGATCGTGCGCTGGTCGGGTGACCCGTCGGACGTGATCGCCCAGGTCAACGCCCTGGGCTATGGCCTGACCATGGGCATCCAGACGCGCATCGACTCGCGCGCCAACGCACTGGCCCATGCCGCCCACATTGGCAACGTCTACATCAACCGCAACATGATCGGTGCGGTGGTGGGTGTGCAGCCCTTTGGCGGCGAAGGCCTGAGTGGCACCGGCCCCAAGGCCGGCGGTCCGCACTACCTGTACCGCTTCTGTGCCGAGCAGACCGTTACCGTCAACACCACGGCAGCGGGGGGCAACGCGGCGCTGCTGGCGCGCTGAGGCGGCGCGGGGGGGTACACGCCGCGCTTGATGCTTTGGGCGCGGCGGCATAAACTGGCCGCTCAACAAGACGGTCGGAGAGCCCTCTGCGTGTCAAAAATTAAAACCACAGTCCGCCGTGGCGGCCCCCTTGACCGACGTGCCGGGAGCGCGGCGTGAACCCGGTGGCAAGCGTTTTACAGCGCTTCAAGATTCCCGGTGATTTCTGGGGTGGCTTTGCCTCCATGCTGGTGGCGCTTCCGTCATCGGTGGCCTTTGGCGTCACCGTGTACTCGGCCATCAGCCCGCAATATGCCGTGTTTGGTGCTCTGGCCGGTATCCTGGGGGCCACCGTACTGGGCTTGATCGCGCCCACCTTTGGCGGCACCGATCGCCTGATCAGCGCACCCTGCGCACCGGCGGCGGCCGTGCTCTCCGCCTTTGCCATTGCGCTGGTGCAGCAGGGCGCCAACCCTTCGACCATTGTGCTGCTGCTGACCGTGATGGGCATGCTGACCGGCATGATCCAGATGTTCATCGGCTTCATGGGTGCCGGCCGCCTGATCCGCTACATCCCCTACACCGTGGTCAGCGGTTACCTCAGCGGTGTGGGCCTGATCATCGTGGGCAGCCAGGTGCCGCATTTTGTCGGTGCCGCGCCGGACGTGTCGTGGTGGAAGGCCATCAGCGCGCCCGCCGCCTGGGACACGCGCAGCCTGGTGGTGGGCAGTGCCACGGTGGTGGTGGCGCTGCTGGCGCCGCGCATCACGCGCGCCGTGCCGGCCACCATTCTGGGCATTCTGGCCGGTATAACGGCCTATGTGCTGCTGTCGCGTTCCGACCCGAGCATGCTTACCCTGGCCGACAACCCCCTGGTGCTGGGCGCCCTGGGCGCCACCGGTGAGGGCTACCTGGAAACCATCACCGGGCGCTGGAACGACATGGGCGAGCTGCGCCTGTCCCAGGTCGGGGGACTGTTTGGCAGTGCCCTGACGCTGGCTGCCCTGTTGTCCATTGACACCCTCAAGACTTGCGTGGTGATCGACCAGATGACGCGCACCCGCCATGAGCCCAACCGCGAACTGTTCGCCCAGGGCCTGGCCAATATCGCGTCGTCGGCGGTGGGCGGCATGCCGGGTGCGGGCACCATGGGCGCCTCCATGGTGAACCTGTCCAGCGGCGCCAAGACCCGCGTCTCGGGTGTCATCGAGGGCGCGCTGACGCTGCTGGCGGCACTGGTGCTGAGCCAGTTCATTGCCTGGATTCCGGTGGCCACGCTGGCCGGCATCCTGATCGTGGTGGGCCTGCGCATGATAGACACCAAGCCCCTGCGCTTTCTCGATTCCCGCGCCACCGCCTTTGACTTTGCTGTGGTGGTGGTGGTGATCGCTTGCGCGCTGACGGTAGGCCTGATTGCCGCCTCGGCCACCGGTGTGGCCCTGTCCATCCTGCTGTTTGTGCGCGAGCAGGTGGGCGGCTCGGTGGTGCGCCACAAGACCTTTGTCAGCCAGCGCTCCAGTACCTGGTACCGGCCGGAGGCCGAGATGCGCCTGATTGCGCAGGAGGGCGACAAGGCCGTCATCTTCGAATTGCAGGGCAGTCTGTTTTTCGGCACCACCTACGAACTCTTCACCCTGCTGGAGCCGGAGCTCAAGTCGCGCGACTATGTGATTCTGGATTTGCGCCGCGTGCAGTCGGTGGACATCACCGCCGCCAACATGCTGAACAATGCGCGCGACATGCTGCGCGCACGCGGCAAGCAACTGTTGCTCTGCCATGTGCGCGAGCAGTTGCCCAACGGCCGCAATCTGGTGGAATTTTTGCGCCAGACCGGCTTGATCGAGTCCGGCCCGCCCGCTGTCCATGCGCCGCCCACCGTGCGCGTGTTCAAAGACCTGCCCGCCGCCATCGAGTGGGTGGAAGACCAGATCGTGGGCGACATTGAACGCCCCAACGCCAACGAAGCGCCACTCACGCTGCAGGACATGGAAATGTTCAACGGCCACAAGGATGAAACCATTGCCGACTTGGAGGCCAGCCTGCAGCAGCGCTCCTACCGCGCCGGCGAAACCATTTACGCCATCGGCGACCAGGTGCCCGAGCTGTTTCTGATCCGGCGCGGCGAGGTCCGCATCACGGCGCCCATTGCCGCCAGCCGCCAGGTGCACCACATTGCCACCTATGGCCGGGGTGATTTTTTTGGCGGCATGTCGTTTCTGGACGAGCATGTGCGCAGCGAAAACGCGGTAGCCCAAACCGACATCGACCTGTTCGCCCTGCCGCTGGAGCAGTACGAGTTGCTCAGCGAAAACCACAAACGCCTGTCGCTGCTGCTGATGACGGCCATCTCCCGCACCCTGGCGCAGCGCCTGCGCCACGCCGACGGCGAGCGCACCCTGCTGCACGCCTGAGTGGCAAGGCATTTTTGGGTCGCCTGCGGGTAAGTGCAGACCTCCGGAATGCGTTAGGGTTGCGTCTGGCGGCATGGACTTTAGGTGTCGGCCGCATACGTTCAACCCACTTGAAAGCGTCGCACATGGCAAGCAATCGCCCCAACATCCTGTTCATCATGGCCGACCAGATGGCCGCGCCCATGCTGCCCATGTACAACCCGCAGTCGGTGGTGCAGATGCCGCACCTCAGCAAGTTGGCGGCCGAGGGTGTGGTGTTTGAGTCGGCCTATTGCCCCAGCCCCTTGTGCGCGCCCTCGCGCTTCAGCCTGGTCAGCGGCCAGCTGCCTTCCAAGATTGGCGCCTATGACAACGCGGCCGACTTTGCCGCCGACATTCCCACCTACGCGCACTACCTGCGCAATCTGGGCTACCGCACGGCGCTCAGCGGCAAGATGCATTTCTGCGGCCCCGACCAGTTGCACGGCTACGAAGAACGCATGACCAGCGACATCTATCCGGCCGACTACGGCTGGGCGGTGAACTGGGACGAACTCGAAGTGCGCCCCAGCTGGTACCACAACATGTCCTCCGTGCTGCAGGCCGGCCCCAGCGTGCGCACCAACCAGCTCGACCACGACGAAGAAACCGTCTTCAAGGCGCGCCAGTACCTGTACGACCATGTGCGCAACACACCCGATCAGCC
>CANBTQ010000110.1 GCA_947372425.1 Comamonadaceae bacterium
TGGCATCGCCCGCTGCGCGGGTGGAAAACATTTTCACCCAGGGGCGCACCCAGGTCTTGTAGAGGCTGGCGTTGAGCTCGGATACTTTGGCAATGGTGGAGAACAGGGCCTCTTCCTCGCGCCCTTCCGGGTTGAGCGCCAGAATGTCCTGCATGGTGCGGTGCTCATAGTGCACCGTGTAGTCCCCCGGCTCCAACTGGTCCCAGCGCTGGGTTTCCAGGCCCTCCTTGGCCTGAAGTTTCATCTCGTACAGACCGGGTGGCAGACTTTCTATCACGTCCAGCGAGGTCACCAATTGGTCGTGCTCCTTGCGGGCAATTTCGCCGCCTACAAAAATTCCCAGGTGGCCCACACTTTCATGCAGCACGTAGACGATGGTGCGTCCGGCGGCAGCAATGGCACGTTCATCACCCCAGGTGTCGATGATCCAGTCCAGGGCCTGGGGGACCGGTGTGATGTTGTCACCGTGCGAGGCGAATACCACGATGGGCGCCGTAATGGCACGCAGGTCAATGCGCGTGTCGCCGTCCATCATTTCGCCACGCGCCAACCGATTGCCGACAAACAGGTTTTCAACAATGGTTTCAATCTCGCTGCCGGTCATGCGGAAATAGCCGCCCCACCAGCGCTCAAATTCGAGGAAGCGCTCGGCCTCACTATCCACATTGGCCCATAGCTTGTAGTAGCGGCTCCACAGTGTGTTGGCCGGATTCAGCTTTTCAAAGTTCTCCACCAGATAGGCACCGTCAAAGCGGTCGGCGCCCAAGTCGGAGGTGAATGAGGCCAGCCAGGAGCCGCCCAGCGCGGCGCCCGAATAGCGCATCGGGTTGAGCGTGGAACTGCCAGCCCAGTAAGACAGGGGCGCGCCCACCACCATCAGCGGGCCAAACAGTTCGGGGCGCGTGGCGTTGAGTGCCATCATGGCCCAGCCGGCCTGGCAGTTACCGATCACAACCGGCTTGGCCGGGCACTGCGGATGGCGCGCGATGACGGCTTCCAGAAAACGGGCCTCGGCATGCATGACAGTGAACAGGGTCTGACCGTCCACCGGCTGGGGCCTGAATGTCACGAAGTACACCGGGTGGCCGGCACGCATGGCCACGCCCACTTCAGAGTCGTGCTTGAAGCCGCCAATTCCAGGACCATGCCCGGCACGGGGATCCACCACCACCAGCGGACGCGCGTCGGACTTGACCGGTAAATCGTCCGGCGGGATGACGCGCAGCAGCGCATAGTTGCAGGGCTCGGGCAGATTGGCGCCGTCCAAGACCAGTTCATGCGCAAATTTGAGGAGTGGAGGGGTGCCTTGATCCAGGTGCTCGCGGTAGGCGTTTCCTCGATCCAGCAGGGTGTCCAGAAACAGCACGCTGCGCTGGGCTGCATCCACGAGGTAGTCAGCGTACGCCGGAACGGCCGGGGCCTGCGCAACTGCCGGTTGTGCTGCGGGCTTGGACTTGGATCGGCTGCGTGTGGCCATGGCGATATCCCCCTTTATCTGGCATAAACCATAACATGCCGGTACACGTCGGACATGACCTGACTCAAGGTTGTGTCCGGTTACTGCACCTAAACTGCATCCAACATACTGCGTATCAGGGAACCGTCCAATGGATATCAAAAGCCTGCTTGATCAGCCGCACAAATTGCCCACGGTGCCCGCCGTGACCCAGAAGCTGATCGCCAGTTTCAGTGACGAAGACGTCGCCTTCCGCCAGATCGTGGACCAGATTTCCGCAGATCCCGCACTGAGTGCCAAGTTGCTGCGCTTGGCCAATTCGGCGTATTTCCATTTTTCCCGGACGGTGGGCACGGTGGAAGATGCCTTGCATATGCTGGGCTTTGTGATGGTGCGCAATCTGGTTTTGGGCAATGGCATGGCCGCTGCATTCCGCAACATCAAGGGCATGGATTTGCCCCAGTTTTGGCGCTACAACCTGTACGCCGCCAGTGCGTCACGCTGGCTTGCCGACAAGGCCGGCGTCAATGGTGATCTGGTCTTCACGGTGGGCCTGATGCATGGCATCGGGCAACTGCAAATGCATGTGGCTGCGCCACAGGCCATGTTGCCGCTGGACAAGAGCATGCCGGTGCTGGATGCGGGACGGGCCGAACTCGAGAAGAAGTTACTGGGTTTTCACAACGGCGAAGTGGCAGCCGAGTTGGCCCTGCTCTGGAATTTTCCGGCACCGATTGCGGCGGCCATGCGCGCCGTTCCCGAGCCCCTGCAAGCGCCGGAATTTTTGCCGGCTGCCGGCTGTGTGCATGTGGGGGCCTGGGTTGCCCGCAACGCCATACAGGAGGCCTCGGAAGTGCAACGTTTGTCGAGTTTCCCGCTGGCGGTGGCACAACGACTGGAAATCAGTTTGGAAATGTTGTCCCGCGAGATGCCACCGGTGGCGGAACTGTCGGCTGGGCTGGACGAGATGTTGCTCTGAGGCAGATCGCCGCTACTACCCGTGGAGTTGATTCAAATCAAGTATGTTTGTTGCGCGGCGCTGCGTTTGCATTGATCAGGGTTTACCCTTGCAACCATTGCCGCAAGGGAAGGGCGACCAGACATTCCCCCCAACATACGAGTGGTCCATATGACAGATACCGAATTCATCGAAAACGTCACCTTCGACGAAATTTCCATGGGGCAAAGTGCGCGCCTGCTGCGTACATTGACGCTGGAGGACATCCAGGCCTTTGCGGCCGTATCGGGTGACACCAATCCCTCGCACATGAATCACGATTTTGCGCAGGAGTCACCCTTCCATGGCGTGGTTGCCCACGGCATGTGGGGTGGGGCATTGATCTCCGCGCTGCTGGGCAATCAGTTTCCCGGTGCCGGCACCGTTTACATGGATCAGGTGCTGCAATTCGTCAAACCGGTGCGGGTGGGCGACACGCTGGTGGTGACCGCCACCGTGACCAAGTTGGTTGCCGAGCGCAAGCGCGTGGAGTTTGACTGCACCGTGGTCAACCAGCGCGGTGAACTGGTGCTGCGCGGCACGGCCGGTGTCAAGGCGCCGGTCGAAAAAGTGCGCATGGCCAAGGTGGCGGCCCCGCGCATCCAGTTATTTGATCCGGAAGCCCGCTTCAAGGAATTGCTGGCCAAAGGCGATGGCATGGAACCGGTGCGTTGTGCCGTGGTGCACCCCTGCGACATGGAATCGCTCTCCGGCGCATTGGACGCAGCACGCTACGGCCTGATCGTGCCGGTGCTGATCGGCCCGGAGCAGCGCATTCGCCATGTGGCCGAGGAGAACGGCTTTGATCTGCGCGCCATCGAGGTCATCCACGTGACACATAGCCACGAGGCCGCAGAGCGTGCAGCCGCGCTGGCCGCCAGCGGGGATGTGGAAGTGCTGATGAAAGGCAGTCTGCACACCGACGAGCTGATTCTGGCCGTGCTCAAACAAGCCGGGTTGCGCACGGGGCGGCGCATGTCGCATGTGTTTCGCTTTGATATTCCGCTCTACCCCAAGCCGTTGCTGATTACCGATGCGGCGCTGAACATCAACCCCACGCTGAAGGAAAAGGTGGACATCATCCAGAACGCGATTGATTTCGCCCGCATTCTGGGCGTTGCCGTTCCCAAAGTGGCGATTCTCTCGGCGGTGGAAACCGTCAACCCGGATATTCCTTCCACCATCGACGCCGCAGCCCTGTGCAAGATGGCCGAGCGTGGACAGATCAAGGGCGGCATCCTGGATGGTCCGCTGGCATTTGACAACGCCATTTCGCGCAATGCGGCCAAGATCAAGAGCATTGTGTCGGCAGTCTCCGGCGATGCAGACATCCTGGCCGTACCGGACCTGGAGAGCGGCAATATGCTGGCCAAACAGCTGGAGTATCTGGCGGGTGCTTCTGGATCGGGTTTGGTGCTGGGAGCCAGGGTGCCGATCGCCCTGACCAGCCGCGCCGATGGACCGATGAATCGCGTGGCGTCGGCCCTGCTGGCCAAGTTGGCGGCGCACGATGCGCGCCGCAATCGCACACGCGTGGCCTAGGCCCGCTCACCCATTACGGATCCACCTATGGCTATTCTTGCTGTCAACGCCGGCTCGTCTTCGCTTAAATTTTCTTTGCACCCGGTGCAGCAAGGCCAGGTTCAGCCCGGCGTGCTCAGCGGCAATATCCAGGGCCTGGAGCCTGGAGGCAGCCCGGAGATGGGTTGGGACTACCAGGGCGCCAACCAGAAGCAGGCCTTGCCGGCTGCCGACGCGTCCAATACCGATGCATTCAAACGTGCGTTGGCAAGTTTGCGCCAGTTGCTGGGCACCTTGCCTGATCTGCCTGCCATCGATGCGGTCGCGCACCGCGTGGTGCACGGTGGGCAGGTGTTTCGCGCCAGCGTGATGGTGACGGACGATATCCTGCAGCAACTCAATGGTCTGAATTCTCTGGCGCCCCTGCACCAGCCGCACAACGTGGAGGGTATTCGCGCTTTCCGATCAGCCTTTGCCGATCTGCCGCAGATTGCCTGTTTTGATACCGCCTTCCATGCCACCCTGGCTGAAGCGGACTATGCGTTTGCATTGCCCAGGGCTCTGAGTGAGCAGGGCGTGCGGCGCTATGGCTTTCATGGTCTGTCGTACCAATTTGTTATGGCCACGCTGCTGGAACGTAGCCCCCGGGCCTCGGGCCGGGTGCTGATGGCACACCTGGGCAATGGTGCCAGTTTGTGTGCGGCGACCGAAGGCCTGAGCCGTGCCACCACCATGGGGTTTTCTGCCCTGGATGGTTTGATGATGGGCACGCGCACCGGTTCACTGGATGCCGGTGTGCTGCTGTACCTGCTGGAGCAGGGCTGGGACCATGCGCGCCTGCAAAGCCTGCTCTACAAACAAAGTGGCCTGCTGGGCGTGTCCGGCATATCTGCGGACATGCGTCGCCTGCGCCAGGACGGCAGCGTCGCGGCACAAAAGGCGATTGACCTGTTCACCCACCGGGTTGTGCGCGAATCGGGCGCCTTGATCGCATGCATTGGCGGCTTGGACCTGCTGGCCTTTAGCGGCGGAATCGGAGAGCATGACGCCGTGCTGCGCCTGCAGGCATGCGCCGCCTTGTCCTACCTGGGTGTGGCGCTGGACCCGGCGCTGAATGCGGCGGCCACCGGCAACCGCGCCATGGCCATCCATGCCCCCGAGAGCCGGGTCGAGGTCTGGGTGGTGCCTACCGATGAGGGTCAGGTGGCAGCGCGCGAAGCGGTGCGCCTCATCGGCGGCTGATTCATCTGCTAGTTGCCAAAGGCGCGGCCGGACAGCTTGAAGCCGGCCTTGATGCCTTTTTTGGCAAACCAGCCCTGGTTCATTTCCAGCACATAGCGCACCGGCTTGAGTGAGCAGTGCGAGTCGGTGGTTTGCGGCTGCATGTCTTCCAGATTCACGATGCTGCCGTCGTCGGCAATAAAGGCAGCCGTGAGCGGAAGAATCGTGTTCTTCATCCAGAAGCACTGCTTGCTGGGGTTCTGAAAAACAAACAGCATGCCCTCGCCCTGCGGCATGGCGGTGCGGTACATCAGGCCGATCTGGTGCTGCTCCGGCGTCAGGGCTACCTGAATGTCCAGCTGGTGGATGCCGGCCGACAGGGTAATGCGCTGCAACTGGGTTTGCGGGGTTTCCTGTGCCAGCGCGCTAGTGGCAAGCAACAGGGCAAAGAGCAGGGAGGTGAAGGTTTTCATGACCGCATTTTGGCAGAGCGGCCAGACAGAAAGCCGTAACCCGGCCAGACTAAAATTTCGCCCATCGATACACAGGCCTGGTTGCGGGTGTTGGATCGTCCATGTCACCCCCTACGGAGTCCGTTTTCCATGTCCACCTATCTGCATATCCAAGTTCCCGCCGAGGGAGCCAAGATCACCGTCAATCCGGATATGAGCCTGAAAGTGCCCGACCATCCCGTCATTCCGTATATCGAAGGTGACGGCACCGGCCTGGACATCACCCCGGTCATGTTGAAGGTTGTGGATGCCGCAGTGGCCAAGGCCTACGGCGGCCAGAAGAAGATTCACTGGATGGAGGTCTATGCCGGTGAAAAAGCCACCCGCCTCTACGGCCCGGATACCTGGTTGCCAGAGGAAACCCTGCAGGCAGTGCGCGAGTACCTGGTGTCCATCAAGGGCCCGCTCACCACACCGGTGGGCGGCAACATCCGCTCGCTGAATGTGGCGCTGCGCCAGGAACTGGACCTGTATGTGTGCCTGCGGCCCATTCAGTACTTTGATGGTGTGCCCAGCCCGCTCAAGGAACCCCACAAGACCAATATGGTGATTTTCCGCGAGAACTCGGAAGACATTTACGCCGGCATCGAGTTTGAGGCCGAGAGCGCCCAGGCCAAAAAGTTGATCCAGTTTCTGCAGGACGAATTTGGTGTGCGCAATATCCGTTTCCCGGCGAGTTCCGGCATCGGCATCAAGCCGGTGTCGCGTGAGGGCACTGAGCGTCTGGTGCGCAAGGCCATCCAGTACGCCATAGCCAACGACAAGCCCAATGTCACCATCGTGCACAAGGGTGCCATCATGAAGTTCACCGAAGGGAGCTTCCGGGACTGGGCCTATGCGCTGGCGCACAGGGAGTTCGGGGCCCAACTGATTGATGGCGGGCCCTGGTGCAAGTTCAAGAACCCGCGTACCGGGCGCGACATCACCATCAAGGACAGCAATACCGATTTCTTCCTGCAGCAAATCCTGCAGCGCCCGGCGGATTTCAGTGTGATTGCCACGCTCAACCTGAATGGCGACTACATTTCGGACGCACTGGCCGCCCAGGTGGGTGGCATTGGTATCGCGCCCGGTGGCAACCTGAGCGACACCGTGGCCATGTTTGAGGCCACCCACGGCACGGCGCCCAAGTACGCCGGTCTGGATTACGTCAACCCGGGCTCCGAAATTCTTTCGGCCGAGATGATGCTGCGCCACATGGGCTGGACAGCTGCAGCCGACCTGATCCTCGGCGCCATGAAGAAGGCCATTCAGAGCAAGCGTGTGACATTCGACTTTGCGCGCCTGATGGAGGGGGCGACGCAGGTCAGCTGTTCCGGCTTTGGTCAGGTCTTGATCGAGCAAATGTAGGGTCGCGGGGCCACGCATGCGTGGCAAACCTGCACCAGGGTGAAGCCGCAGCAGGCCCGATGGCCCTCTGCGGTTTTTTTATTTTTGCCGCTTGATTGTCATCAAATCATCACCAGATCGTATGGGTGATGCAGCGATACAGGGTGACCGATAGAATGGAACGCATGGCTACCAAAAAACCTGAAACCCCACCCCCAAACCCGGTACGCGTGCCGGACCGGGATGACAGTGATTCCGTAGTCCTCGAGCGGGTGCCTGAGAAGGTCAAGCCGCCGGGAATGTTCCAGGTAGTCATGCTCAACGATGACTACACCCCCATGGAATTTGTCGTGGTGGTGATTCAGGAGTTCTTCGGCAAAGACCTGGACGCAGCAACCGCCATCATGCTCAAGATCCATCTCGATGGAAAAGGGGTGTGCGGCGTGTACTCCAAAGACGTGGCCGCCACCAAGGTGGACCAGGTGCTGGACGCGGCTCACAAGGCCGGCCACCCGCTGAAATGTGTCAGCGAGCCGGTTGATTTTTAAGGCGAACCCCAGACCTTGCAACTCTGCTGTTCAAAACGGTTTACAGTTATTCATCAACGCAAGGCAAAGGAAATCACATGATTGCCCAAGAATTGGAAGTTAGCCTGCACATGGCCTTTGTGGAGGCGCGTCAGCAACGCCACGAGTTCATCACGGTGGAGCATTTGCTGCTGGCTTTGCTTGATAACCCCAGCGCCGCCGAAGTACTACGCGCCTGCTCGGCCAATATCGATGACCTGCGCAAGTCGCTGGCCAATTTCATCAAGGACAACACGCCCCAGGTGGCGGGCACCGACGAGGTCGATACCCAGCCCACACTCGGTTTCCAGCGCGTCATCCAGCGCGCCATCATGCATGTGCAAAGCACGGGCAGCGGCAAGAAGGAAGTCACCGGTGCCAACGTGCTGGTCGCCATCTTCGGCGAGAAAGATTCGCACGCCGTTTACTACCTGCACCAGCAGGGCGTGACGCGTCTGGATGTGGTCAACTTCATTGCCCATGGCATCAAGAAAAACGACCCACCCGAACCCGCCAAATCCAACGAATCCACAGGCGAAGCCGAAGAAGGCAGCAGCGAAAAGAATGAGAAATCGTCGCCGCTGGAGTTGTACACCGTCAACCTGAATCAGCTGGCCAAGGACGGCAAGATCGACCCGCTGATCGGGCGCGAATACGAGGTCGAGCGCGTGATCCAGATTCTGTGCCGCCGGCGCAAGAACAATCCGTTGCTGGTGGGCGAGGCCGGTGTCGGCAAGACCGCAATTGCCGAGGGACTGGCCTGGCGCATCACCCAAAACGACGTGCCCGACATCCTGGCCGAGGCCGTGGTGTATTCGCTGGACATGGGCGCGCTGTTGGCAGGCACCAAGTACCGCGGTGACTTTGAGCAGCGTTTGAAGGGTGTGCTCAAGGCGCTGAAGGACAAACCCAACGGCGTGCTGTTTATTGACGAAATCCACACCCTGATCGGTGCCGGTGCGGCGTCAGGCGGCACCCTGGATGCGTCCAATCTGCTCAAGCCGGGCCTGAGCTCTGGTCAGCTCAAGTGCATTGGCGCCACCACCTTTACCGAATACCGCGGCATCTTTGAAAAAGACGCAGCCCTGTCACGCCGCTTCCAGAAAGTGGATGTGGTCGAGCCAACTGTTGAGCAGACCGTGGAAATTCTCAAGGGTCTCAAGTCCCGCTTTGAAGAGCACCATGGCGTCAAGTACGCCGTTGCTGCCCTGCAGGCAGCGGCCGAACTGAGTGCCAAGTACATCAACGACCGCCACCTGCCCGACAAGGCAATTGACGTGATCGACGAGGCCGGTGCGGCGCAGCGCATTCTGGTGGCCAGCAAGCGCAAGAAGACCATCAGCAAGGCAGAGATTGAAGAAATCGTGGCCAAGATTGCCCGCATCCCGGCGGCCAATGTGTCCAACGACGACCGCGGCAAGCTCAAGACCCTGGAGCGCGACCTGCGCAACGTGGTGTTCGGCCAGGACAAGGCCATCGACGTGCTGGCATCGGCCGTCAAGATGGCACGCTCGGGCCTGGGCAAGGGCGACAAGCCGATCGGCTCCTTCCTGTTCAGTGGCCCGACGGGCGTTGGAAAGACCGAGGCCGCCAAGCAATTGGCCTATATCATGGGCATTGACCT
>CANBTQ010000111.1 GCA_947372425.1 Comamonadaceae bacterium
ACGGCCAATATGTACCGCCTGGGCTGTCGCAGCCCTGAGATCGAAGCGGCGTGCCGCAAGCCCAGCTGCGTCTACCCCGGCATCTGCCAGAACCTGGGCACCGACCACGGCCCGCTGATCCAGATGTACCGGCGCGGTCGCGCGCTCAAAGGCATCAAGAAGATTCTGATTGGCTCCGGCCTGCGCTATGACTTGGCCGTCAAGAGCCCCGAGTACGTCAAAGAACTGGTGCAACACCATGTGGGCGGCTACCTGAAGATTGCGCCGGAACACACCGAACAGGGCCCGCTCACCAAGATGATGAAGCCGGGCATTGGCACCTACGACAAGTTCAAGCAGCTGTTTGACAAGTTCTCGCTGGAAGCCGGCAAGAAGCAGTTTCTGGTGCCGTACTTCATCGCGGCCCACCCCGGCACAACCGACTCCGACATGATGAACCTGGCGGTGTGGCTGAAGAAAAATGGCTTTCGCGCCGACCAGGTGCAGACCTTCTACCCCAGCCCCATGGCCACGGCCACGGCCATGTACCACTCCGGCCGCAACACCTTGCGCAAGATCCACCGCAAGGCCGAGAGCGACGACGAGACCGTGGACATCGTGCGCGGTGAAAAGCGCCGCCGCCTGCACAAGGCCTTTTTGCGCTACCACGACCCGGCCAACTGGCCCTTGCTGCGCGAAACCCTCAAGGCCATGGGCCGGGCCGACCTGGTGGGCAATGGCAAGCACCACCTGATTCCCACCTTCCAGCCCTTGAACGATGGCGCCTACCAGAGTGCGCGCAAGAAGAACTCGACGGCGCAGCCGGTGAAGGCTGCTGGGGCAGCGCTGGCCAAGCCGTCAGGCCAAGCGGTCAAAGGCGCGGCAGCCACACCCGCGAGAACTTCGAATCAGCCGGTCAAAGGCCGCATGCTGACCCAGCACACCGGCTTGCCGCCGCGCGTCACCGGTGCCGCAGGCAAGGCGGCACGCAAGCCGCGCTAAGCAGCTGGCGCTGGCTGCAATAGCCGGTCCGGGTGATAGGGCGACAGCAGCGGATCGCGCACGCCGTGCAACAACTCTTGCGCGGCAAACCGACCGGCAGCCGGTGCCAGCGTGATGCCCGAATGGGTGACTGCCAGGTACAGCCCTGCGGTGTGCCCGGGCCGACCCAGTAGCGGAAAACCATCACCCGGTGTAGGGCGGTGGCCCAGGGTGAAGAAGTCCATCTCCAAAGCGTCTGCGCCGGCCACCAGGGCACGCACCTTGGAAAACAGCGTGTGGGCCAGTTGCGCCGGGTCTTGCCCCTCGATGCTGCCTACATAGTCGGCACCGGCTACCAGACGGCCCTCGGCGGTCTGGCGCACATGCAGGCCGGGTGCCATCAGCAGTTTGCGCAGCAGTGGCCGGGTGGGTTTGGAGTGCACCAACAAGCCGGCCGGCGCATGGATGGGGTAGTGCAGGCCCAGTCCGGCCAGCAGCGGGGCACTGCCCGTGCCTGCCGCCAGCACCACTTCGTCGGCCTCCAGCAACGCTCCGTTGGCACGCACGCCATGCACGCGGCCATCGTGCCGAGCCAAAGCCGTGGCTTGCATTCCGGTGCGCAGCGTGGCGCCCAGACCGTGGGCTGCTGCCAGCAGCGCCTGTGTCGCCACCAATGGCTCCACCTTGCCCTCCTGGGCAGCGTACAGGGCAAAGTCTGGCGCATTCCGGATGGCCGGCTCCAACTGCAGGGCCTGCGCTGCATCAACCCGCTGCAGGTCGTAACCCCAGCTGCCGTGTTCTTGGGCATAGGCCTCCAGTTGATCCGGTGGCAAGTCCCAGATCAGGCCGCCACACCGGTCCAGTCCCAGGCCCGGCACCTCGCGTTGCAGACGCTGCCACTCCTGCATGGAACGCAGGCGCAGGCGGAAGTACGGTTCGGGATTGCCCCAGCTGGCATTGATCCAGGCCCAGGAGTCGCGGGTGGCAAGTCCCCCGACCTCGGCCGCTTCCAGAATGGTGACCCTGGCCCCGGCTGCAACCAGATGCCAGGCCACTGACGCGCCCACGATGCCCGAGCCGACAACAATGCAGTGCTTGCCTGTCATTAACCGGCGGTGGGTGCGGGTTGGGGTGGCTGAGGTTGCTGCGCTACGCGCTCCAGTGCCGGATCCAGGCAGGCCCAGGCCGGCGCACTGTCTGCCCAGATATTGCTGCGGGGTTGAATGGAGGAGGGCTCATCCAGGTTGCCGGCACGGACCACCCGGAACTGCGGGCGGGCCGACGACTTGGCAAACAGGTGCGTGCCGCAATGGGGGCAAAACTGGCGCGTTACCGCGCTGCCGCTGTCTGCGGTCTTCGTGTGTTCGGACACCGCGCCCGAAAAGCTGAGCGCATCGGCGGGAACCAGCAGATTGACGGTTCCATTCGCGGCCAGATGCTGGCAATCGCGGCACCAGCAGACACGGGCGGCCAGCGGCTCCGTGGCAAGCGTGAAGCGCACCGCGCCACAAAGGCAGCTTCCTGTTCTTTCGGTCATGGCTTATTTCTCCAGTGTTTGGGTGGGGTCACGAGAATAGACCAGGACAGGGACCGACGCCACCGCGCCCAAGCAGAGCAGGGGCTGCCTTACTTCAAGGTGTGCAGCGGTATGTCCCTGGCCACGGCCAGTGCATCCAGTTGCCGGCGCGTCTTGCCGGCCAGAAAGGCCTGGATTGCGGTGTGCGCTGCCGGCTTGAACAGGCTGGCGATGCTCGACTCGGCAAGCCCTGCGGCCGAACACAGCGCCGCAGCAAAGTGTGGCTCCAGTGCGGCCAGGGCCACGCGCCCGTCTTTGCAGGCATAGACGCGGTAGCCGGCATGGCCGCCGCCCACGGCGGCACCGGGCGTGGTCAGGCCCCAGGCGCGCGGCAGACCCAGGTAGGCCGCGGCATCCGACAAGGCCACTTCCAGGCGCACGCTTTTGCCCTTTTGCAACTGCAGCAGCCGGGTTTGCAAAACCGCCTCGCTGGCGACCAGGGAGCCGCCCATGTCGGCATACAGGCTGGCGGGCAGGTCCAGCCCGGTGAGCAGATCGCTCTCGGCCATGTAGGTGAGGTCGTGGCCGGGCTCTTCGGCGCGCGCACCGGGCGCGCCAAAGATGGCCACCATGGAGAGCTGCGGATACTGCTTGTGCAGCGCCGTCCAGCCCAGGCCCAGCTTGCCCAGGGCCGAGGGGCGAAACGAGGTGATCAGCACGTCGGCCTTGGCCAGTTCCCGCTGCAAGGCCCTGCGGCCGGGCTCGGTTTTCAAATCGGCCACCAGCGTCCTGATGCCCTTGTGCATCTGGTCGTAGGCCGTTTTGGCATAGACCGCCATCGGGTCACCCGATGACCCGGCCGGGGCTGCGGGATGGGCCGGTGGCTCCAGCTTGATGCAGGTGGCACCCATGGCCTGGCAGCGCATCAGGGCGGCGGGGCCGGGCAGGTTGAGTGCCAGGCTGAGTATGCGCACCCCCTTGAGCGGACGGATGGGGGCAGGGGCAGAAGGGGCTGAGGGCATGCGCGTTCCTGTGGCAAAGGGTTTGTGTTGGCTGGTCATGATAGGGGCAATAATGCAGCCTCCATTTACGCGCGCCCAGCCCAAGAGGTTTCATTGAAAACGCCCCACGTCGCACTCGATCTGTTTCCCGAATTGCCGGCACCGGCTGTTGAAAAGCCCAAACGCGCCAAGCGCCCGGTGGCGGCGCTTGCCCCGCAGCCAGCTGTTGCCGTAGCGCAGGCAACCCTTGCCCAGCCCTTGCCAGCGCCGCTATCGGCCGCGGTACCCGGGCCCGTGGCCGTGCTGCCAAACGACTGCGAAGCCATGGCGCAGGCGCTGGAGGCGCAAGGCGACTTTCGCGTGCTGCGCCGCCTCAAACCCACGCTGGTCTGGCCGGGCAGCGCATCGGGCGCGGTGACCCGCGTGGTGGTGCTCGATACCGAGACCACCGGCCTGGACCAGGGCAAGGAGCGCATCATCGAGCTGGCCATGCTGCGTGTGGACATCGACAACGCCACCGGTCTGCCGGTAGGCGCGGTGCGGGTCTACGACGAGCTGGAAGACCCGGGCAAGCCCATCCCGCCCGAGGTGGTGGCGCTTACCGGCATTCAGGATGCCGATGTCCGAGGCAAGGCGCTGGATGGCACCCGCGTGGCCGAACTGCTCAGCGGTGTGGACCTGGTGATCGCCCACAACGCCGGGTTTGACCGCCCCTTTGTGGAAAACCGCTTTGCCCAATTTGCCGGCCTGCACTGGGCCTGCTCGTTTGCCGACATCGACTGGAAGGCGCAAGGGCGCGGCTCTGCCAAGCTGGAGAGTCTGGCGCAGGCCAACGGCTGGTTTTATGACGCGCACCGCGCCGAGATGGACTGCCATGCCCTGCTGGCGGTGCTGGCGCAAAAGCTCCCCGAAGACAGCCACACCGGCCTGGCCCGGTTACTGCAGGCTGCCGCGCGCCCCAGCTACACCCTGCAGGCCACCAACGCACCGTTTGAAGCCAAGGACAAGCTCAAGGCCCGCGGGTACCGCTGGAATGCCGAGCAGCGGGTCTGGCACACCCGGCTCAAGACCGATGCCGAGTTGAACGCCGAGTGCGAATGGCTGAAAGAAAACGTCTACGGCCAGCGCCGCGCCCTGGTGCAGATTGAGAAGCAGGACGCGCAGGTGCGCTTTTCCAACCGATCGGGTGTGGTCACACACCAGCAGCTGTGAGCCGGGAGAACGCCATGCAGGTGCTGGGTGTGCAGGTGGGGCAGGCGCGCAAGGTACTGATCAGCGGGCGCATTGTGATGACGGCCATTCGCAAGAGCGCGGTGGATGGCCCGGTGGCCGTCAAGGCACTGGGGCTGGAAGGCGACGAACAGGTGGACCTGAGTGTGCACGGCGGCCTGGAAAAAGCGGTCTACGCCTACCCTTCGGAGCATTACGACTTCTGGCGTGCCCAACGCGCCCAGGCGGGCGTGGGCGACATCGACGACCAGTTGGCCTTCGGTGCCATGGGCGAAAACCTGACGCTGGCCGGTCTGCTGGAGCGCGCGGTGTGGGTGGGCGATGTGCTGGCCTTTGCCGACTGCGTGTTGCGGGTGGCCCAGCCGCGCGAGCCCTGCTTCAAGTTCAACGCGGCCATGGGTTTCAACACTGCCGTCAAGGCCATGGCGCAAAGCGGCTTTTGCGGTTATTACCTGTCGGTGGACCAGCCGGGCTCCATTCAGCCCGGCGAGTCCTTCGTGCTGCATCCGGGGCCGCGCCGGGTCAGCATTCCCGAGCGTTTCAACGCCAAAATGTTCAAACACCTGCGATAGGTCCCAAGCCGCCTCAGGCTGCGCTATGCTGGGCGCTACAACAATATTCATTCAGGCACCGGGAAGTTCTTCATGTCAATCAAAACGGCCGAACAGGAAATTGACGAGCGCAGCAAGCTCGCGGGCAGCAATCAGTTTGAGTTATTGCTGTTCCGTCTGGGGGAATCCAAAAACAATGGCCAGCGCGAGCTCTTCGGCATCAATGTCTTCAAGGTACGCGAGGTGCTGGTGCTGCCCCACATCACCGAGCTGGCGCAGTCGCATGAACACCTGCTGGGCGTGGCCAATATCCGCGGCCAGATCATTCCGGTGATTGACCTGCCCGCGGTGGTGGGCTGCAACCCTACCAAGGGCCGCACCATCCTCATGGTGACCGAATACGCGCGCACGGTGCAGGCCTTTGCGGTGGAAGAGGTCAATGAGATCGTGCGCCTGGAATGGAACCAGGTACTGCCGGCCGACGCCAGCCAGGCCGGGGCCCTGATTACCGGCATTGCGCGCCTGGATGGCGCCAAGGCCGATACCCGCCTGGCCCAGGTGCTGGATGTGGAGCAGATCCTGAAAAACGTCATGCCGAGCACGGCGCAGGAAATCAACCGCGAAGCCGTGGGGCCGGAGGTGGTGTTGCCCGAAGGTACCTGCATTCTGGTAGCGGACGATTCGGCCGTGGCGCGTTCGGTGATCGAGCTGGGCCTGAAAGCCATGGGTGTGCCCTACATCATGACCAAATCCGGCAAAGAGGCCTGGGACAAGTTGCACGAGTTCTCTGCCGAGGCCAAGGCACTGGGCAGGCGCGTCAAGGACAAGATCTGTCTGGTGCTGACCGATGTGGAAATGCCCGAGATGGACGGCTTTACCCTGACCCGCAATATCAAGGCCGACCACCAGTTTGACGGCATTCCGGTGGTGATCCATAGCTCGCTCACCGGCAGCACCAATGAAAACCTGGTGCGCAGCGTGGGTGCCGATGCCTACGTGGCCAAGTTCCAACCGCGTGAGTTTGCCGCGGCCATACGCGGCGTGTTGGAGAAGGTCAAGAAGTAGCCTGCGCAGCGCCCGTGTCGGTCATGGCAGGGGCTGCGCCACGCCTTGCGTCAGTGACAGCGTCTGCGCCGCCTGGCGCAGCAGTTCGCGCGCGGCCTGCAGGTCGGGCCCCACATGCCGGTCAATGCGCCGTATGTACGGGCAGGTGAGGGCGGCCAGCGCGCAGTGGTCCGGGCCAAGAATGGGGAACGAGATGTCCACCACGCCATACGACTGCTGGCTGTCACGTTCCAGAAAACCCGCCTTGCGGATACTCCCCAGCGTGGCCTGGAGCTTGGCCTCGGTAATCGGCACCTCGCCATCCACCGCCGTGTGTTCGGCGCGCATGCGCGCGGCATTGTCTGCATCGCTAAAGGCCAGCAGCACATGGCCGGACGCCGTGTCCAGCAGGCCCACGCGCGCGCCCCGGTGCAAGGAAAAGCTCCAGCCGCGCGGGCTGTTGATCTGCGAGGTGATCAGCACATTGCCCCGGTCGTACACGCCCAGATGGCAAGACTGCTCGGCCTGGCGCGCAAAGGCGTCCATCACCGGCAGCGCCTGGTTGATCAGGCGGTTCAGCGGCGGGTGGATATTGGCCAGTGCAAACAGCTTCAGGCTGAGCGCATAGCGGTCACCGGCGATGGAGCGGGTGACGTACTGGCGTGCCACCAGGCGCTCCAGCATGCGGTAGATCTCGCTGGCACTGCGGTCCATTTCCTTGACGATCTCGGCGCGCGTCAGGCCTTGCGGCTGCTGCGCCAGCAATTCCAGAATGTCCAGACCCTTGTCCAATGCGGGGGCGCGGTAGCGGTCGTCCGCAGCGGGGCTTTCTGCGACTGCGGGGGCTGGCTTTCTGGCAGCTTGGGTGGGCATGTGCGGGTCTCCTTCTTGTAGATGTTCTTGCCGGTGTTCTCAGGGAAAACGCTTAGGCCCATGGCGTACGGTCGTGGCTATCATTCGACTTCATATATGAATCATATGTTCATAAATGAATTATTTAACCGGAGTTCAGCGCATGCGTCAAGGTCGATTGCAAGGTAAGACGGTACTGATCACGGCCGCTGCCCAGGGCATGGGGCGTGCCAGTGCCCTGGCCTGTGCCGCCGAGGGCGCCACGGTGATTGCCACCGATATTGACGCCGGTTTTCTGGCCAGCCTGGCACAGGAATCGGCCGCCATCCGCACCGAGCTGCTGGACGTGTGCGACACCGCTGCGGTGCAGGCACTGGCCGCGCGCACACCGGCGCTGGATGTGCTGTTCAACTGCGCCGGCATCGTGGCCAACGGCTCGGTGCTGGGCTGCACCGAGGCCGACTGGGACCGCAGCTTTGAGATCAATGTGAAAAGCATGTACCGCATGTGCCAGGCTTTTTTGCCCGGCATGCTGTTGCGCTCCAAGGCCAACGGCAGCAGTGTCTCCATCATCAACATGGCGTCCATGGCGTCCAGCATCAAGGGCTTTGCCAACCGCTGCGCCTACGGCGCCACCAAGGCCGCTGTCATCGGCCTGACCAAATCCATCGCTGCCGACTTCATCCGCCAGGGCGTGCGCTGCAATGCCCTGTGCCCCGGCACGGTGGACACGCCCAGTTTGCGCGGTCGCATTGCCAGCGCGGCCGATCCGGTGCAGGCCGAGAAGGATTTTATTGCGCGCCAGCCGATTGGCCGCCTGGCCACGGTGGACGACATCACGCCGCTGGTGATTTACCTGGCCAGCGACGAGTCGCAGTTCGTCACCGGGCAGGCGCTGCTGGTGGACGGCGGCGTGACCATCTAAGCCACGCAGCACCACAGGCCCACCCATGACCGCACTGATTGCCGTCAAAAACCTGAGCAAGTCCTTCCCCGGTGTGAAGGCCTTGCAGGATGTGCAGTTTGATTTGCAGGCCGGCGAGGTGCATGCCCTGATGGGCGAGAACGGCGCCGGCAAATCCACGCTGATGAAAATCCTGGCCGGGGTCTACACCCGCGATGCCGGCGAGGTGCTGCTGGACGGCGTGCCGGTGGAGATCACCAGCCCGGCCCATGCGCAGGCGCTGGCCATCGGCATCATCCACCAGGAGCTGTATCTGATGTCGCACCTGACGGCGGCGCAGAACATCTTTCTGGGACGCGAGCCCAAGGGCCGCGGCGGGCTGTTTCTGGATGAGGAAAAACTCAACCGCGATACCCAGGCACTGTTTGACCGCATGCACCTGGGCCTGCCGCCCGACACCCGCATTGCCGACCTCACCGTGGCGCGCCAGCAGATGGTGGAGATTGCCAAGGCCCTGTCCTTCAAGTCGCGCGTACTCATCATGGACGAGCCCACGGCCGCACTGAACAACGCCGAGATTGAAGAGCTGTTTCGCATCATCCGCCAGCTGCGCGCCGAGGGTGTGGGCATCGTCTACATCTCGCACAAGATGGACGAGATCCAGCGCATTGCCGACCGCATCACCGTGATGCGCGATGGCCGCTACATCAACACGGTGCCGGCGCAAACCCCCATGGCCGAGATCATTGCCATGATGGTGGGGCGCAAGCTGGAACATGCCGAGAAGCACATCCCCGACACCTCCGCCAACGAGGTGCTGCTGGATGTGCGCGGCCTCAACCGCGGCCGCGCCATCCGCGACGTGAGCTTCACGGTGCGGCGCGGCGAGATCCTGGGCTTCGCCGGACTGATGGGCGCCGGGCGCACCGAGGTGGCGCGCGCCGTGTTTGGTGCCGACGCCATCGACGCGGGCGAGGTGCGGGTGCACGGCAAGGTGATTGCGTTGAAGACACCGCGCGACGCGGTGCAGGCCGGCATTGGCTACCTGTCGGAAGACCGCAAGCACTTCGGCCTGGCCACCGGCATGGATGTGGAATCCAACATCACCCTGCCCAGCCTGCGCCGCTGGCT
>CANBTQ010000112.1 GCA_947372425.1 Comamonadaceae bacterium
TGCGGCGAGATGCTGGGCCCGATGCTGGCCAGCGTGCACAACCTGCACTACTACCTGAACCTGATGCAGGACATCCGCGACGCGCTGGACGCCGGAGCCTTTGGTGCCTTTGTGGCACGCTTTCACGCCGACCGTGCGAGGGGTGTCTAAAACCCACGCTTAAAAGGTTTCCCACTCGTCATCGCCACCGGCCGGGGTGGCGACCGCGGTGAGCTTGGGTGGTGCAGGACGCGGGGCCGCAGCGGCTTTCACCGGCGCCTTGACGGGTTGGGGCGCAGCCGCTTGCGGCTTGGACTTGGGCAAGGCGTCGGCGCGGCGCTCCGTGCCCTTGAATGGCTTGCTTAACGAAGCCGGCGCGCGCACATCAGCCCGCATGCCCATCGGGTGGTGCTCTCCGGCATTCAACTTGAACACCGCCACGGTCTGCACCAGTTCGCTGGCCTGCGACTTGAGACTGCTGGCGGCGGCCGCCATCTGCTCCACCAGGGCCGCATTTTGCTGGGTGGTGTGGTCCATTTGCGTGACGGCTTCACCCACCTGGGCCACGCCGGCCGACTGCTCGCTGCTGGCGGAGCTGATCTCGCCCATGATGTCCGTCACGCGGCGGATCGAGGCCACCACCTCGGTCATGGTCACCCCCGCCTTGTCGACCAGGGAGGCACCCTGCTCCACGCGTTCCACACTGGTACCGATCAGCGATTTGATTTCCTTGGCCGCATCGGCGGAACGGCCGGCCAGGGAACGCACCTCGGATGCCACCACGGCAAAACCGCGCCCCTGTTCGCCGGCGCGCGCGGCCTCCACGGCCGCGTTCAGTGCCAGGATGTTGGTCTGGAAGGCAATGCCGTCAATCACACTGATGATGTCGGCAATCTTGCGTGAACTCTCGTTGATGCCCTGCATGGTTTGCACCACCTGGGCCACCACTTCACCGCCCTGCACGGCTACCGTGGAGGCATTCATGGCCAGCTGATTGGCCTGACGCGCGTTGTCGGCGTTCTGCTTCACCTGCGAGCCCAGTTCTTCCATGCTGGCCGCCGTTTGCTCCAGGGCACTTGCCTGGCTTTCGGTGCGCGACGACAAGTCCTGGTTGCCCTGGGCAATCTCGGCCGAGGCGGTGGCCACACTCTCGGAGCCGTGGCGCACATCGGACACCACCTTCACCAGTGCGGCCTGCATGTCTTTCAGTGCGTGCAGCAACAGGCCGGTCTCGTTTTTTCCCTCGGCATCAAAGGCCAGTGACAGGTCGCCCCCGGCCACGGCCCGCGCAACACCCACTGCCTGGTTGATCGGCCGCGTCACGGCGCGGGTAATCCAGACGGCTGCCAGCGAGGCCAACAACAGGGCCACCACCCCGGACAGCAACGAGGTGCTATGGATCTGGCCGATGGCTGCGCCAGCGTCTGCCTTGGCCAACTGCATTTGCGACTCCTGAAACTGGATCATGGCGTCGACAGCGGCAAAGTACTTCTGCTCCAGCGGCGCCATCTCGGTCTGCAACCCGATCTTCGCCATTTCCTGCGCACCCGAAGCGGCCTGCGTAATAAACCGCTGGCTCACCGGCAGGTACTGCGCCCGTATATCGGCCAGGGCCTTGAACAGGGCGCGTCCTTTTTCGGACTTGAAGGTCGGGTCCAGTTTGGCCAGCGCATCCGAATTTTCTTTTTGCAGGGCCGTTACGGTTTGCGCCGTCTTCTTGATTTCGTCCGCGTCCGACAACAGCAAGAGCTCACGCTGCAGCAGCGAAGATTCCTTGACCCGGTCGTTGATGGTGTGCAACGCGCTGATCTTGGGATAGCGGTTGTCCACCACATTGCCAAAGGCCTGCTCTGCACCCGATGCCTTGAAATAGCTCAGCGAGCCCATCAACACAATCAACAGTGCCAGCAGGCCGAATCCCATTTGCAGCAGGGTGGAGATTTTGATATCTGAGGTTTTCATGCTTGCTCCAGCAGTCTCTTTATGTTGTGAATACGGTCAGTACGCCGGTGTAGCCATAGAGGTGGTCGTAGGCGATTTCGCCCCCGGCAAAAAACCCCACCAGCGGCACATCTCCCAGCGCCTTGCGCACCAGTTGCAGCTCGGCACTGGCGCCACCAAAATGCGGCCCGCCGCGCCCGGTACAGCTGACATACACCGCACCGGCAATGCGCCGTGCCGGGTGCGGTGCAGCCTCCAGCTCCGACTCGGCCAGTGCTGTGACTGTGCTCAAGGGCATTTCCGCGGGCTCCAGCTCTTCGCGAATTTCGGCACAAATGCGCACCAGGTCAGCCCGGGCAGCCTGGGTGTTGCGCTGGCAAAAGGCCATGCGCATGCCCGTCTGCACCGCGTCGCCAATGGCCACGCCACGCCGCGCCGGGTCCAGCCCGATGATGTGGCGCACGGTCACATCGTTGCCAAAGTTGCCGGTCTGGCGCACCGGCTCGCCATCCACACCGGCCAGGCCGACCAGGGTGGCGCGCACCGTCTGCAAGGCTTCTTGTGGTTCGTCCAGCGAGATCTGCAAATCGTTCAGCAGCACGTCCAGCGCCGGCTCGTCGTCCAGCGTCAGCAACAGATTGTGGTCGGCTGCGGTGATGGTGCGCGAGACGGATACCGGCTTGCAGCCCTGGGTCACGCGCGACACCAGTCCCACGCCGGGGCCGAAGGCGACACCACTCAGGCCGCCGCTGAACACCCCGCTGGCACTGCCGTGCCCGTTGATGTTGCCGTCACCCGCCACCGCGAACTGCACGCTGTCAGCGCGGCTGGATGACAGGCCACCGAACAGAAAGCCTGCGTCGGTGCGGTGGGCCAGCTCATAAATTAGCTCGCCGATATCCGGGGTTGCCCCATCGGCATGGACCAGCGCACTGTGCATTTCAAACCCCAGACCCAAGGGCGCCACGCCGGAAAATACCCGGTACTGGTCCGGCGGCAACTCCAGCAGCATCACGGCCAGAGCCGGTTCGTCGAAATACTCCACATTGTTGGCGCTGATGCCAATGCCCACCGTGCCCGACCAGTCGGTGATCAGGGGCAACTCGGCACCCATCCATTCGAGGATTTCAGCCGCTTGCGCCGCGTAATGGTCGGTGATGTAGAGCAGGGCCAGGGTCGGATTGCTGGCGTAGCCGTGCAAGGCCATCTGCGCCCGCAGTTGCGCCAGCACCAGGGCGGCGGCCATTTGCCACTGGGGATGGGTGGCGTGACCATAAGGGAAAAGTTTCATACACGGCACGCCCGCTAGGGCGGCTGGGCTTTTTTACTTGCGGACCGTCTTGCGGGCGGGCGTCTTGCGGGCCGTGGTCTTGGCGACGGCTTTCTTGCCGGCGGCAGCGGCGCCCTTGAGCGCACTCTTGGCCATACCGCTTGCCATGTTTTTGGTCAGGTCCACCGCGGCCTTGCCGGCCACTTCTTTCATGGCGCTGGCCGCAATTTGCTGAAACTGCTGGGTCAAGGAACCCCACAACTGCAGCGGATCCACCAGCCCCCCGGTGGCAGCCTGCGCAGCCTTGGCCGCCGTCTTGCTGGCGCCGCCGGCAATATCACCCACGGTCTCGGCCGTTGCAGCCGCTTTTTCAGTGGCCTTGTTCACCGTGCTGGCCACGGTGTCGGCAGCCTTGAGCTTGAAGGCGTTGGCCACATCGCCCAAATTGAAATTCATGCCCTTGAGCGTGGCCAGCGTCATCTTCTGCACTTCCAGTGCCTGGATGGTGGCGCTCAGGGCGCGCGAGTTCTGCTCCAGCCAGAACTGCACATTTTTGAGTTCTTCGATGCGCTTGTCGAGCTCTTCCACGTTCAGCGTGGGGGCCACCCAGTTGCCCAGATTGGGCATTTGCGGAACGCTGGCACTGGCGCCTTTGGCCAGGTTTTGCAGAAAGTCAAAACCGGGAACAAATTTGCCGAATCCGGCGCTGTCGGTATCGCTCATGGTGTCTCCTTGGGGCTGTTGGATAGAGTCTCGAATCGTCTTTTGGACTGTACTCCATACCGGGAGCCGAAACACAGTATTCGGCGCACGAAGGCAGCTACTCCGGCTCGGTCACAAACCCGATCTTGTGCACGCCGGCCCGCTGGGCCGCGGCCATGGCGCGGGCCACGCTTTCGTAGCGCACCGCCTTGTCGGCGCGGATGTGCAACTCGGGTTGCGGTGTGCGGGCGGCCGCGGCGCTCAGTTGCAGGGCCAGTTCGGCCTCGGTCAATGCCGCATCGTTCCAGAAATAGGCCCCACGGGCGTCCACACTCAGCCGGATGGTCTCGGGCTTGCTGTTTTCAGGCTGGTTGGTGGCACGCGGCAGTTCGATGCTGACGGCGTGCTGCATCACCGGCACGGTGATGATGAAGATGATGAGCAGCACCAGCATCACATCCACCAGCGGCGTCATGTTGATCTCGTTCATCACCTCGTCGTCGTTGTCCCGTGTGCCAAAAGCCATGTCATTGCTCCCGTGCTGCCGGTGCCGCGGCGGACGCACCCGGCGCCACCCGCGCGCCGGTCACAAAGTAGGCATGCAGGTCGTGGGCAAAGCGGTTGAGCCGGGCAATGACCTTCTTGTTGGCACGCACCAGGGCGTTGTAACCCAGCACGGCAGGGATTGCCACGGCCAGGCCGAGCGCGGTCATGATCAGTGCCTCGCCAATCGGCCCGGCCACCTTGTCGATGGTGGCCTGACCGGCCAGGCCAATCGACATCAGTGCGTGGTAAATGCCCCAGACCGTGCCAAACAAACCGACAAAGGGCGCGGTGGAGCCGGCCGAAGCCAGCACAGCCAACCCGGACTGCATGCGTGCCGTGCTGTCGTCCAGGCTGTTTTGCAGGCTGCGCGTGACCCAGTCGCTGAAGTCAAAACGCTGGTGCAACTCGGCCGGCGCATTGCCGCTGCCCGGTTGCAAGTGGGCGGCGGCCTTTTGCCCTTCCAGCGCCAGCGCCAGAAACGGGCTGTCCGCATCCTGCCCCAGCACTTGCAAACCCCGGGCATAGTCCTGCGCATGCCAGAAGGCCTCGGTGTGGCGCGACTGGCCGGCCAACCGGCGCAGGTCCAGCAGGCGCAGCAGGATCACCAGCCAGGAGGCCACCGACATGGCCAGCAACACCAGCAGCACCGTGCGGGTAACCAGGTCGCCCTGGGCCCACACGTTCACCAGTCCATAGGACGCATTCATCCGCACTTACTCCTTGAGTCTGAAAGGCATGGGCAGGTCGTACCACATGTCCTCGGGCACACCCGCGCGCTTGCCGGGCACAAAGGTCCAGCCTAACACCGCTTCGCGCGCCGCCCGGTCCAGCCGCTCATAGCCGCTGGAGACCTTGATCTTGACCTCCCTGGCCCGGCCATCCAGGCCGACCAGCACGGACAGCTGCACCGTGCCCTGCTCATTGCGGCTGATGCTCAGGCCCGGGTACCGGGGCGTGGGGTTGTGCAGATAGTCTGCGTCGCTGGAAGGCAGCTCCACCCGGGTCGCCGGCACTGCAGGCGCCGCCGCTGCGGCAGCCACCGGTGCACGCTGCGCGCCCGTTGGCGCGGCCGGCGCAGGGCTGGCGTCGGCAATGGCTGGCAGGGCCGCAAGGGCAGGAGCCGCAGCCGGCGCAGCAGCAGCCGGTGTAACCGGCAGCGGGGCCGGCTTTTCAATGCGGGGCGATGGCGCCGCCACGGCCGCCGGTTGCAGCGGCACGGGCTTGGCCGGCGACGGCAACTCGCTGACAAGGGTCACCGGCACCACCAACGCATCTGTCAGCGCTGCCACACGTTGCAACAGACCCGACTGCAGCCCCCACAGGGCCAGCGCGTGCAGCAACAACACGGCGGCAACAATGCCCGCGTGACGGCTGCGAAAAAATGGAATCGAAGTCATGGGACAGCCAAGCCGGTCAGGTGTTACACGCGTTTGCACTTTTCCAATTTGGAACACTATTTGTTCCGCTGTGCGCACTCCAGAGCGCACCGAGGATAACCCAGCGCAAGCGGCGTGCCGAGGGAAAACCGCAGGCTGGGCGCGGCCGGCATGGCTTCACCGGTGTCGGCCTGAATATTGCAAATGCAGCAGGGCCTGCTTCCTTCACAGCCCACTGCAACACCGTTACTCACTTTTGTTTATGCGCAAAAAATTCACCCCTACAGCATGCCTGTCTGGCCTGGCGCTCGCCCTGGCTGGCAACGCAGCATTGGCACAAACCCTGGCCGAGGTAGTGGTGTCGGCCTCTCGCAGCGAGCAGCGCAGCTTTGACGCGCCGGCCTCGGTGCAAAGCATAGGCCGCGACACCATTCAGGGCGCAGGCCCCCAGGTCAATCTGTCCGAGTCACTGGGCCGCGTGCCGGGATTGACGATTCTGGACCGCCAAAACTACGCCCAGGATCTGCAGCTCTCCATCCGCGGCTTTGGCGCACGGGCGGCTTTTGGCATACGCGGCATCCGCCTGCTGATTGACGGCATACCGGCCACCACCCCCGACGGCCAGGGCCAGGGCTCATCCGTCAGCCTGACCTCCACCGACCACATCGAGGTACTGCGCGGTCCGCTGGCCCAGCTCTATGGCAACTCGTCCGGCGGCGTGATCCAGGCCTTCAGCAAAGCCGCACCCAAGGAGACCGAACTGGGCTACCAGTATTTCGCGGGCGCTTACGGCCTGCACCGTGCCGACTACCAGTTGGGCGACACGCTGGGCGCGGTCGGCATCCTGGCCGACTACAGCACCATGACCATAGACGGCTACCGCGCCAACAGCGCCACCGAGCGCAAGCAGTTCAACGGCAAGCTCGGCTTCGACCTGCATGAGCAAGTGCACGTCAACCTGGTGTTCAACCAGTTCGACATGCCGCTGGCGCTGGACCCGCTGGGCCTGACGCGCACGCAGGTCAGCGCCGACCCGACCCAATACGGCAACGGTGCCGCCAAGTTCCAGACCCGCAAGAGCGTGCTGCAAAACCAGTTGGGCAGTTCCGCCACTTACACGCTGGACGCGGACCGCTCCCTCACCGGGCGCGCCTACTACGGCACACGCGACAACCTGCAATACCAGGCCGCCTCGTCAATCAGCAGCAAGACCGGGCTGTGGACCGGGCTGAACCGCGCCTACTACGGCCTGGGGCTGCAATACAACGAACGCGCGGTCTGGGTGGATACCCCGGTGGAGTGGGCTGCCGGCTATGAGTTTGACCGCTCGCGCGAATACCGCCAGGGCGGAAACACCCTCAACGGGCAAAAATTCGGGCCCGCAACCCGCAACGAAGACAACCAGTCGGAGAACAGCGACCTGTTTGCCCAGGCCACGGCCCAGTTGTCCGACACGCTCTCCCTCACCACCGGCCTGCGCCAGAGCACGGTGCGCTTTGTCAGCGACGACTACTACCCCGTCAGTGCCAGCGACCCCAACGGCTCCGGCAATGTGTCCTACCAGACCACCAACCCGGTACTGGGCTTTACCTGGCATGCCACCGACGACCTGAATCTGTATGCCAACTACGGCAAGGGCTTTGAGACGCCCACGCTGGCCGAGATGGCTTACAAGCCCGACCCCGGCAGCACCAGCGCCAACCTGGGCCAGTTCAACACCACACTGAATGCCTCAAGCAGCCAGCACTACGAGATCGGCACCAAGTGGGTTCCGGGCCCGCAGTCGCGCGTGGATCTGGCCCTGTACCAGATTGACACCACGGACGAAATCGTGGTGCTGCGCAGTTCCGGCTCCACCTCGTACAAAAATGCGCCCGGCACCTCCCGCAGCGGGCTGGAGCTTTCCGGCAACACCCAACTCACAGCGCACCTGGCCCTCAGTGCCTCGGCCTCGCTGATTGACGCGCATTATTCTCAGGGTTTCCTGAGTGGCAGCATCCCGATTGCCTCGGGCAACAAGCTGCCCGGCATCCCGCAAACCTTTCTGTTCTCGGAATTGGCCTGGAGCAGCGAAGCGGCAAGCGCCGGCGCAGCGCGCGACGGGCTTCGCCTGGGCGTGGAACTGGTGCAGGCCGGACGCATTTATGCCAATGACACCAACACCGAATCCGCCGACGGCCACACCCTGGTCAACCTCAGCGCCAGCCAGCGCTGGAACTGGCGCAAAGGTGCCATCACGCTGTACGGCCGGCTGAACAACGCCGGCGACGAGCGCTATGTGGGCTCGGTCATCGTCAACCAGGCCTCCGCCCAGTATTACGAGCCGGGCCTGCCACAAAACTGGACGCTGGGCCTGAGCCTGCATCTGCCGATCTGAGCGCCAGCACGCGCGCGCTGCGGCTCCACGGTGCTGGCTGGGCATCGTGCCGTGGATTGCGTTCAGTCAAAGACTTGGGTGCCCAGGTGGCGCACCATGGGCTGATTCAAACCAAGAAGGCCCGCCATGAAGCACATTGACACATCCGAATTCAAAGCCGCCCTGTCGCAGCAACGCGATGCCCTGCTGACCCAGCTCACCACCCTGCGCGGGGGTGCCGTGGGCCGGGCGCAGGCCTCTACCGAACACTTCGCCATGCTGGACGACACCCCGGCCGCCGCCAACTCGGCACGCGACCTGGAGTTTGCGCTGGACGCGCACGACACGGCCGAGATTGCCGCCGTCGATGCGGCCCTGCAACGCATTGCAGACGGCCGCTATGGCGACTGCGTGGATTGCGGTGCACGCATTACCGAAGCGCGTCTGCGCGCAGCGCCCGAGGCTGCGCGCTGCATCCACTGCCAGGAGAAACTGGAAAAGGCCGGCCACAGCTGAGCCCGGCGGGCGGCGCAGCGCCAGCGGCACCCCATGGGCTGCTATCCTGCAGACCATGCGCAGCCTGTTTCACTTCGCCTTCAATGTCACCGACCTGGATGTGGCGCGCCGCTTTTACGGCGGCGTGCTGGGCTGTGCCGAGGGCCGCAGCACCGCCACCTGGGTGGACTTTGATTTTTTCGGCCACCAGCTCTCACTGCATCTGGGCCAGCCGTTCACGACCGCGGCCACCGGTCTGGTGGGCGAACATCGGGTACCCATGTCGCACTTCGGTCTGGTGCTGGCACTGCCCGACTGGCAGACTCTGGCGCAGCGCCTGCGTGATGCCGGCGCCGCCTTTGTGCTGGAGCCCCAGCTGCGTTTTGCCGGCCAGCCCGGTGCGCAATGGATCCTGTTCATTCTGGATCCGTTTGGCAATCCGATCGAGATCAAGGGCTTCGCTTCCCTGGACAACCTGTACGCCGCATGATGAACTACACCT
>CANBTQ010000113.1 GCA_947372425.1 Comamonadaceae bacterium
CGAACCCACCGACACCGAGATCGAAAAGATCAAGGAATGGGTGCTGGCCAATGTGCGCGGCACGGTGCAGGCCGACATCCTGAAAGAAGACCAGGGCCAGAACACCTGCATCTTCTCCACCGAGTTTTCACTCAAGGTGATGGGCGACATTGCCCAGTACTTTGTGCACCACGATGTGCGCAACTTCTACAGCGTGTCCATCAGCGGTTACCACATCGCCGAGGCCGGTGCCAACCCCATCAGCCAGCTGGCCTTTACGCTGAGTAACGGCTTTACCTTTGTCGAAGCCTATCTGGCACGCGGCATGCACATTGATGACTTTGCGCCCAACCTGAGCTTCTTCTTCAGCAACGGCATGGACCCGGAATACACCGTGATGGGCCGCGTGGCGCGCCGCATCTGGGCCGTTGCCATGAAGGAGCGCTATGGTGCCAACGAGCGCTCACAAAAGCTGAAATACCACATCCAGACCAGCGGCCGCAGCCTGCACGCGCAGGAAATCCAGTTCAACGACATCCGCACCACGCTGCAGGCGCTGATTGCGATTTACGACAACTGCAACAGCCTGCACACCAATGCCTTCGATGAGGCCATCACCACGCCGACCGAAGACAGCGTGCGCCGCGCCATGGCCATCCAGCTCATCATCAACCGCGAGTGGGGCCTGGCCAAGAACGAGAACCCCGGCCAGGGCGCCTTCATCATCGAGGAACTGACCGAGCTGGTGGAAGAGGCCGTGCTGAAAGAGTTTGAGGCGATTGCCGAGCGCGGTGGTGTCTTGGGCGCCATGGAGACCGGCTACCAGCGCGGCAAGATTCAGGACGAGAGCATGACCTACGAGATGCTCAAGCACACCGGTGAGCTGCCCATCATCGGTGTCAACACCTTCCGCAACCCGCATGGCGACCAGGTGCAGGACAAGCTGGAACTGGCCCGATCCACCGACGAGGAAAAGCAGAGCCAGCTCCAACGCCTGGAAGACTTCCACGCCCGCAATGCTGACAAGGCACCGGCCATGCTCAAGACCCTGCAAAAGGCTGTCATTGAGAACCAGAACGTGTTCGAGGTGCTGATGGACGCGGTGCGCGTCTGCTCACTCGGTCAGATCACCAGCGCCCTGTTTGAGGTGGGTGGGCAGTACCGCCGCAATATGTAAGGCAGCGCTGCGCTGACAACACAAAGGGCGCCTCTGGCGCCCTTTGTGTTGCTGAAGCGGGAGTGGCTCAGAGCATCTTGGTGAAAACCACCTTCTGGTACAGCCCGCCAAAGTAGGTCTGCTTTTCCACCTTGGCAATGGCCGCGCCCGCGGGCAGCCAGCTGGCAATCTCGTGGTTCCAGACGTCCATGGCAAAGGGCTCCAGCGTGGTCAGCACCGGCACCATCAGGTAGCGGAACGGGCTCCAGGCCCTGGGCTTGTGGTAGTCCACAAAAATCAGCTTGCCGCCGGGTTTGGTCACACGCAAGGCCTCGGCCACGGTCTTGCGCCGCACCTCGGTGGGCATTTCGTGCAGCAGAAAGAACACGATCACGTCATCGTGGCAGCCGTCGGCAAAGTGCAGGTCGGACGAGTCCTGCAACAGGGCGTTCACGCGGGTGTGGTCTACGCCGGCAAGTTTCAACTTGCCATGCAGGTTGTTGATCTGGATGGGTGCCACATCAATCACGTCGATGCTGCCCTGCGGCCCCAGGCGGCGCACCAGGTTTTCCGTGAAGTCACCGTAGACGCAGGCGACCTGCAATACCCGGCCGTGGATGACTTCGCCAATCTCCGCGAGCGCTGCGTCACGCAGGCGCGCAAAGTTGCCCCACAGAATCAGGTTCACCAACCACTGGCGTTCAAAGATGTGCACCGCGCGGGGGTGCAGATAGGCCCACCAGTAGGTGTTCTCCAGGTATTTCGGAATGGTTACCGGTGCGACCGTGCGCATGGCCGCGGTAGAGGATTCAGCAGGAACGACAGCAGACGGGGGTGGACTCACACGCAAGCCTTGGTTTGAATGGACCGGGGGCAAGGCATTGCCCCCGGTCGAAATCACGTTGAAGAAAATCAGATGGGCCTGATGGTCTCACAAGCTCGTGAAGAACCCTATGCCCACCATGGTCAAAAGGCTCAGGCCAAAGAGGATCAGCGTGAAGCCCAGCACCCGGGCCGCCTTCATCTTGGCGGGCGAGGGCGCATCCACCAGGCGGCCTTGCAGTTCTCCGCTGTCAACCAGGCGCTGGTATTCCAGCGGATGCTCGTGCTTGAACTCTTCCACCGAGAAGGTGCCGGTGAACATCACCACTTCCAGCGGGAACTTGTCGGGCCGGAAATGGTTGTTGAAGAAGTGCACGGTGAACAGGAACACCACCGCCAGGAAGGCTTCTTCACCGTGGAAGATGGCCGCCACGTTGAACACCCAGCCCGGCAGGAAGGCGCCGAACAGATTGGGCAGCCACATCACCAGACCGCTGATACCGATGATGGTGACACCCCAGAACGGAGCCCAGTAGTCAAACTTCTCCCAGTAGGTCCAGCGTTCGAATTGGGGACGCGGGCCCTTGCCGAAGAACCACTTGAACATGCCCAGCATGTCCATGCCGTCTTTCAGGTTGGGAATCAGCGAGTTGGGGCCGAAGAACTTGAAGTCCTTCCAGCCGATCGCCACACGGTAGGCGATGTAGGCCAGGTGCCAGAAGAACACCGCCGCAAACACCACGGCATTGACGCGGTGGATGGCGCCGGCAATGTGCGGGCCACCCAGGGCGCTCATCAGGTGCGAGGCCCAGGGCGCGCTCGGGTAGAACAGCGGCATGCCGGTCAGCGTGAGGATCATCAGGCTGAGGGCAAAGGTGATGTGGGCCAGGCGCCAGATCGGGCTGAAGCGCTGGATGTGCTTGCCGGCCAGATTGGCAGCCAGAGCCTCCACCTGGATGTGCGGCTGGCGCATGCGCAGCTGGCGTTCCTTGTATTCGCGGAAGAACCACAGCAGGGTGTGCAGCCAGAAGAAGCCGAAGGTGCCCACCAGCAGCTGCACCATGATCTGGAAGGCAATCCAGATTTGCGGGTACTTGTTGAAGTCGTGGTGGTTGCCATGCGGCTGGAACGAGATGAAGCCGGCCGGTGCCTCGGCCAGGTCCTTCTTGCCGCTGTGGCAGGTCTTGCAGGTCTTGAGGCGGTTGTCCAGGTGCACCTTGGACTTGGGGTCGTCCACGCGCAGGATGTCGTGGCTGCCGTGGCAGTTGTAGCACTTGGCGGTGTAGGCGTAGCCCAGGGTGCTGATCTGGCCGTGGTAGGTGGCCTTGTAAGAAGCCAGGTTGGCTTCGTGGCAACTGCCGCACTGGTTGGAAATGGCCAGCTTGAAGGCGTCGCCCGAGGTGTTGCTCACGGCGTGTGCGCTGTGGCAATCGGAGCAGGTGGCGGCCTTGGCGTTCTTCTTGTCTATCGTTTCCTTGCCGTGCACCGATTCGGCATAGGCTTCCAGCTGGTCGGTGTGGCAGCTCTCACCGCAACGCTGGGAGATGCTCAGGCGCCAGGCGGCGCGCTCGGGCGAATCCTTGGCCACGCTGGCGGGCGGCGCATTGAAGCTGTGCGTGTCGTGGCAGTTGTCGCAGGAGGCGTTGGGCTGGGTCTCGTCATCCGCATTGGGCTTGGCGTGGAACGACTTCGTGTACAAGGCAATGTTGTCGGCCACCACGCCCAGGCGGGGCTTGTCAGCGGTCTTGCCCTCCTTTTTGGCCTGTTCCCACAGGTCCTGGTGGCAGCCGGCGCAGTCCACCTTCTTCAGGGGCTGGGCCGTGTTCTTCTGGTGGGCGTTGGCAGTTTGTGCGTTGTCCGTGATGTCGGTATGGCAGGCCACGCACTGCATCTTGCCGTGCACGCCCTTGGCGAAGGCATCGGGTGCTACCGCATGCAGCTCACGCGCCTTGCCCTGCGCAACCGCCTGTTTGAGCTTGCCCTTGCTGCCGTCGTGGCATACCAGGCAGGCGGCATTGTCCAGCGCGCTGGCCGCCGCGGGGGGCGGCGTCAGGGCGTTGGCGCTCTGCAGCAGCAATACCGCAAGCAGACCGGTGAAAAACAGGCGCAGGGGAGTGGTTTTTGGTGGCATGGTGTGTGCGGCGATGCGTGGGTAGGGGTAACGCTTGAAAGACTCCGCGTGTCAATCAGTGTTCTCTTCGGGCTCTTGGGGCCTACTGTACGTGGAAAGCGGTCACCAACAGCATGGAGAAATTATGGGCACGCAGGGCAGGCCAGGGCAATGGCAGCAATCCATGCCGGTTGATTTACATCAAGCGGTATGAAAAGGCATTGCCATCCTGGGGGGTGCTTGCAGCCTGCCGGTGCCGACGCAGCGCCGTACTGCCAAAATCACACCCTGCAAGACAAGCCCTGTCCTGCCCTATTACCTTTTCAATGCCATGAGCCCCTTGTCTGCTTTCCCCGTCACCCGAAAGTGGCCGCCCCTGCACCCTGAATACCTGCCGTTGTATGCGCTGGCCACGCCCCATGGCTACGAAACCCTGCAATGGCTGATGTTCCGGATGGGGCGCGCGCTGGCGGCCTTTGTGGCGCGTCCGGCCGTGCAAGCCGGCCTGCTGATTCCGAAAGCATCCGTTTGAGGCCGCAGCACCGGGTCCAGCCCTCGGCCTGGGGCGCCCTGTTTCTGCTGGTGGCCGCCATGGCCTGCTTCGTGGTGCTGGACACCACCACCAAGGTGGTGACCACCGGCGTGCCGATGTTGATGGCCTTGTGGGTCTTGTTTCTGGTACAGACCCTGGTGACCGGCGGCTATGTGCTGGCCGTACGCGGCTGGGCCAGCCTCAAGACGGCGCGCCCGGGCCTGCACGCCACGCGCGGCAGCCTGCTGCTGGTGGTGCAGGTGCTGGCCTTCTTCAGCCTGAAGTACCTGCCGGTGGGCGAGTACACCGCACTGGCCATGACCACCCCCCTGGTGGTGACGCTGCTGGCCACGCGCTTTCTGGGCGAGCATGTCTCGGTCCTGCGGCTGGTGCTGGTGGCGCTCGGGCTGGTCAGCACCCTGGTCATTGTGCGGCCCGGCAGCAACGCCATCGGCTGGGCCATGCTGCTGCCCCTGGCGCTGGTGCTGTTCAATGCGGCCTACCAGTTGCTGGCCAGCAGGATGGCGCGCACCGAAGACGCGGTCAGCACCGTGTTCTACACCTGCAGCACGGCGCTGCTGCTGTCGAGCCTGCCACTGCTCTGGGTCTGGGAGCCGGTTGCTGACCTGAACCTGTGGCTGGGGCTGGGGCTGATGGGGCTAGCCGCGGCGGGGGGCAATATGCTGTTTATCCTGGCCTTCGAGCGGGCTCCGGCGGCCACGCTGATGCCCTATATGTACCTGCAGATCGGCTTTGGCATTGTGGGCGGCTGGCTGGTGTTTGCGCACATCCCCGACTTCTGGGCCCTGGTGGGCATGGGCATGATCGCGGCCTGCGGCGTGGCCGGTGGCGTGCTGACCCTACATGAGACGCGGCTGCGCCAACGCGAACGGCAGGCAGGCGGGGCCCGGGACGGCGTGGCCCTGGGCTAAAGCCCGGCCGCCAGGCCATCGCTGCGCGGGTCATGCGCGCCGGTCATGTGGCCGGTCACCGGGTCGATGGCGATGGCGCCGGGGTGGCCCATCAGCGGGTTGCTGGCGGCAATCAGGCTGATGGCATGGCCGCGTTGGCGCAACTCGGTCACCACCTCTGCTGGCACTGCGTCTTCCAACTTGAGTGAGTCGGTGCTGTCGGAAAAGGTTTTGCCCAGCAAAAAGCGCGGAGCTGCCAGGGCGGCCATGGGGTCCATGCCGTAATCAATCAAACGCGTCAGCACGGCAGCCAGGGTTTGCGGCTGACCGTCCGCGCCCTGCGTGCCGTACAGCAGCTGCACCCGGCCGTCTTTGCGGTACATGCCTGGGTTGAGGGTGTGGAAAGGGCGCTTGCCCGGTGCCAGCACATTCGGGTGCGCCGGGTCCAGGGAGAAGGCGGCGCCCCGGTTGTGCCACAGCATGCCGGTGTCACCCACCCGCACGCCGCTGCCCCAATCGAAATACACCGTGGCCAGCAGCGAGACGCTGTTGCCCCTTGCATCGGCGGCGCCCACATACACCGTGTCGCCGTGTTGATACGCATGCGGCCAGGGCAGGGCCTGTCCCATGCGGATGGTCTGCGCGCCCGCATCCAGATGGGCGGGTGACAGCAGGCGATCCACCGGCACGCTCGCAAAATCCGCATCGGCGACATAGCGGTTGCGGTCCAGAAAGGCCAGCTTCACCGCCTCCACCAGCAGGTGGTAATGGTCGGCACTGCCGTGCGGGATGGCAGCCAAGTCAAAGCGCTCCAGCAGGCCCATGATCTGCAGCGTGGTGAGGCCCTGGGTGGGCGGCTGGTGGGCCAGCAGTTCGCCGCCCCGGTAGGGCACGCACAGCGGTGGCTCGTTGCGGGCCCGGGTCAGCGCCAGGTCTTTGGCGGTGAGGGGTGAGCCGGCTGCGCGCAGCCCGGCTGCAAGGGTCTGCGCCAAGGCGCCTTCATAGAAATCGCGGGGTCCGCGCGCGGCCAGCGTTTCCAGCGTGCGGGCCAGAGCCGGCTGTTTGCGTACAAAGCCGGCGGGTGGCACCCGGCCGGCATGCAGGTAGTGCGGGTAAATATCCGGCAGTGTGGCCGCGTCGGCCAGCCGGAAGTCCAGCCAGAAGCGCTCGGATGCGCTGATGTCGAAACCGTCGCGCGCCAGGGCAATCGCCGGTGCCAGCAGTTCGCCCCAGCGCTTGCCGCCGGCCCACTCGGTCTGGCTGATGGCCAGGGCCTGGCCCAGCGCATCCACCGCGCCGGCACTGGTCAGCGCCGAGCGGGGGCCGCGCAGCGGCAGGGCGCCGCGGTAGCCGCGCACATCGGCCGCAGCCTGGCCGATGCCGGAGAGGGTTTGCACCTTGCCCTTTGCATCGCTGACCAGCAGAAAGGCATCGCCACCCAGGCCGCAGAAGTGGGGATAGGTGACGCACAGCGCCATGACCGTGGCAATGGCCGCCTCGATCGCATTGCCACCCTGGGCCAGCACCGCCACGCCGCACTGTGTGGCCACGGTATGCGGGCTGGTCACCATGCCCCGGCTGGAGCGGGCCGAAGCCAGGGGGGTCATGCGGGCGGGCGCTGCAGCGCCTGCATGTGGGCACAAATGGCACCGGGCGTGGTGACCCAGATGTCGCCCCGGTCCCGTGCGGCGGCAATGTGTTGCAGTGCCCGGCGCAGATGGCGCAGGCGATAGGGCTGGCCGACGATATAGGGGTGCAGGGCGATGCCCATCACCAGGCTTTGCTGTTGGCTTTGCTGCAGCATCTCGTCGAAATTGTCGATCACCATATCGGCAAAGGCGCAGCCGTCCAGATGCCGGCCCATGACCATGGGGATGTCGTTGAGCTCCTGCGGGTAGGGGATGGACCAGAGTGCCTTGCCGCTGCGCGTTTGCATGGGTGTGGGCTGGTCGTCGTGGGCCCAGTTCAGGGTGTAGGCATAGCCTTCTTCGGCCAGCAGGTCGGGCGTGGTGCGGCTCTCGGAAATCCAGGGCGACAGCCAGCCGGCAGGCGGCTTGCCCTGCAGCTGCGCGATGCGCTCTCGGCAACCGGCCAGCAGCGCGCGCTCGTCGGCTTGCGCATAGTCGGACTGGCGAAACGCATTGCTGTGGCCGTGGCCCACCAGTTCATCGCCGCGCGCCATCACCGCCTGCAGCAACTCCGGGCAATGGTCGATCAGCGCGGTGTTGATCAGCGCGGCGGTGGGCAGGCAGAGCTGGTCCAACAGCGCCAGGCAGCGCCAGGCGCCCACGCGGTTGCCGTACTCACGCCAGCTGTAGTTCAGCACATCGGGTTGCGGCGAGGCCGGGCCTATGCCCGCACCCAGCCCTTCGCCAAAGGCGAAGTGCTCCAGGTTGAAGCCGATATAGACGGCGAGGCGTTTGCCCTCGGGCCAGCTGAAGTCCGGGCGTTGCGTGATGGCGCTGTAGCCAAAGCGGCCGCTGGCGGGAATGGGCGCAAAGACGGTCATGCCGGGGCTCACAGCACCGCCAGCCCGGCCCGCACCAGCATCCACTCGGCGCTGTCGTTCCACACATCCATCTGCACGATCTTGCCGTGCTTCACTACGTATCGATCTACATAGCGGTTGCCTTCAAAGGGCGTGCCGTCCAGCCACGCACCGTACAAGGTGCCGATGTTGTAGACGATGGCTTCGTCCTCCGTGGCGCCGGCCACCAGGTCGGTCCGCTCAAAGCGCTTCTTCACCCATTGGTAGCGCGCGGCGTTAAACGCGCTGGTCTCGGACGGATCGCGCATGGGCCGCCCGCCGGTGAAGCGGATGCGCAACGCGGGCGCGATGAAGGCACGCGCGCCCACCGGGTCGGGGATCATGATGATGCGCAAAAACTCTTCCACGATTTCCTGGGGGCCTAACGGTGTCTCTGCGCGCATGGCGTTTCCTTGGTAATAAGAGCCTGCCGCGTACCCGGATGGGCCGCAGACCATGCCATGTTCCCAAGCAGTTTCTGTTCCATGCGCGGCGCACCGATGTGTGCAGGAGGGCGCACCGTTTTGCGCGCAGTGCGCGCCGCAGCATGAGGCGTGCTGCACAAGCGCAGTGCACTTTGCATACAGTCTGTGCGCGGATTGCATACAAAACGCTGGCACGGCGTTTGCGTAATGCACAGCCATATGAATGCAGACGCCGCTACCCCCAGTGCCATTGAAGTCGTTGGTTTGACCAAGCGCTACGGCGCGGGAAAACCGGCCGTGGACAACATCAACCTGCGCATTGCCAGCGGCAGCTACTGCTGTCTGCTCGGGCCATCCGGCTGCGGCAAGAGCACCACGCTGCGCATGATTGCCGGCCACGAAACGGTGAGCAGCGGCGACGTGCTGCTGGAGAACCGCAACATCACCGACCTGCCCGCGGCCGAGCGCGGCACGGCCATGATGTTCCAGAGCTTTGCGCTGTTTCCGCACCTGAGCGCGCTGGACAACGTGGCCTTTAGCCTGAAGATGAAGGGCGTGGGCAAAGCCGAGCGGCAGACAAAAGCGCAGGACTTGTTGGAGCGCGTGGCCATGGGCCATCTGGCACAGCGCAAGCCGGGTGAGCTGTCGGGTGGCCAGCAGCAGCGCGTGGCGCTGGCGCGTGCCCTGATCACCAAGCCCCGGGC
>CANBTQ010000114.1 GCA_947372425.1 Comamonadaceae bacterium
TCCATGCGGCGCTTCACGTTCTCAAAGCCGGCCAAAGCCGCTGCCGCCTGCGCCGGTGAGACACCCACATGATCGGCCGCTGCAATGGCCGCCAGCGCGTTGAGCTGGTTGTGCACCCCGCCCAGGTTCCAACGCACATGGGCTACCACCTGACCCTGCAGCAACACGTCGAAATCGTGCGGCTCGCCCACGGCTGAGAAGTCACTCACGGCCGCGCCGAAGCTGCGGGTCTCGCTCCAGCAACCCTGGTGCAACACGCGCGCCAGGCTCTCTTCCAAGCCGTTGACCACCACGCGCCCGTGGCCGGGCACGGTGCGCAGCAGGTGGTGGAACTGGCGCTCGATGGAGGCCAGGTCATCAAAAATGTCCGCGTGGTCGAATTCCAGGTTGTTCAGTACGGCGGTGCGGGGACGGTAGTGCACGAACTTGCTGCGCTTGTCGAAGAAGGCGGTGTCGTATTCGTCTGCTTCAATGACGAAGCACTTACCGCTTCCCAATTTTGCAGAGACGCCAAAGTTGACCGGCACGCCACCGACCAGAAAACCGGGCTCCAGCCCGGCGCTGTGCAGAATCCAGCTCAGCATGGCGGTGGTGGTGGTCTTGCCGTGGGTGCCGGCCACAGCCAGCACGTGGCGGTCCTGCAGCACATGTTCGGCCAACCACTGCGGGCCGCTGGTGTAGGGGGCGCCTGCGTCCAATATGGCTTCCATCAGGGGGAACTTGGGTTCACCAGTGGCCAGGCGGGCGCGGCTGACCACATTGCCCACCACAAACAGGTCGGGCTTCAGATCCAGCTGATCGGCACCAAAGCCCTCCATTAAATCGATGCCCAGTGCGCGCAGCTGGTCGCTCATGGGCGGATAGACCCCGGCGTCACAACCTGTGACTGTATGCCCCGCCTCGCGCGCCAAGGCGGCCAAACCGCCCATGAAAGTCCCACAGATACCCAGAATATGAATGTGCATGCGCCTATTGTGCACAATGGGGCAATGGAATCCGTGAAAGAAGAAATCGCTGCCACCGCGGCCCGGCTGGTGGTGGAAGAGGGGCTGGAATACGGCCCCGCCAAGCGCCGCGCCAGCAAGCAATTGGGACTGCCCGCGCGTGCCGCCCTGCCGGACAATGACCAGGTGGAGCGGGCGGTGGAAGAATATATCGACATCTTTTGTGCCGATACCCAACCGGCCGAATTACGCGCCTTGCGTCAGATGGCGCTGGACTGGCTGGATCGGCTGGAGCGCTTCCGGCCGCATCTGGGCGGCGCAGTCTGGCGCGGCACGGCCACGCGCCGTTCCGACATTTATATCCAGCTGTTTTGTGATGACCCCAAATCGGCGGAGATTGCGTTGATCGACATGGGCGTGCGCTTTGATGTCAGCGCTGTTCCCGGTTTTCAGGGCGAAACCGTGGATGCGCTGAGTGTGCAGGTGCGTTGCCCGGAGTTGGGTGCGCACATCGGTGTGCATTTGCTGGTCTACGACTATGACGACCTGCGTGGCGCGCTCAAGCCCGATGCGCGGGGACGCAGGCCGCGCGGGGACGCAGCAGCCCTGCGGAATTTGCTGCATGATGGCGCACCATGACTGACACCGATTCCGCCCCTCTCACTGCCGACCCCCTTTCGCTGCCGACCAGCCGGCGCGGCCTGCTGGCGGGTGCGGGCTTGCTGGCGGCCGCAGCGGGCACCGGCTTGGCATGGTGGCAATCCAGGGAGCCGGCGGCGGCGCTGGGGGCGGAGCCGTTTGACGGCTTCTGGAAGCTCCAATGGGCCACGCCCCAGGGTGCATCGCTGGCCATGCAGTCCTTTCGCGGCCAGCCGCTGTTGATTAATTTTTGGGCAACCTGGTGCCCGCCCTGCATCGAAGAACTTCCGCTCATCAACCGCTTTTTTGAAAAAAACAAGGACAAGGGTTGGCAAGTGCTGGGTCTTGCGATCGACCAGCCAAGCGCTGTCGCAGCCTTTTTGAACAAGATGCCGCTGGGTTTTCCGGTCGGTCTGGCGGGCGCCGATGGCAGCGCCTTGGCCGGACAGTTGGGAAACCCGTCGGGGTCGCTGCCGTTTTCTGTGGTCCTGGGTTCCGGGGGCACGATTTTGCAGCGCAAGCTCGGGCGTTTGACGCCCGGGGATTTGGACCTCTGGGCTCAGTTAAAATAGGCAAAGCCCGCCTTTTTCAGGTCACCGGAGCCTGCGAAGCCCTCGCAACCGGCCTTCGGGCAGCCGTTTCAAACCATCTTTCGGATGGAAAATAAATAAATTTGCTGACTTTTGCGACGTTTTGTTGTAAATTAAAGCCTTATTACTGATAGTTGTTGGAGATTCCATGGATTTGCGCAAACTCAAGACCCTGATTGATCTGGTGTCTGATTCCAATGTGTCCGAGCTGGAAATCACCGAGGCAGAAGGCAAGGTACGTATCGTCAAGGGCGGCGGCGCCATGGTGCACGCCTACAGCCAGCCGGTATATCAGCAGCAGGCACAGCCCGCTCCGCAGCCGGCGGCACCCGTCGCTGCAGCGCCGGTGGTAGCGGTGGAAGAGCCCGCCAGCGGTCACACCGTCAAGTCGCCCATGGTCGGCACGTTCTACCGTTCGGCCTCACCCGGTGCCAAGGCTTTTGTCGAGATCGGGTCTGTCGTCAAGGAAGGCGAAACCATCTGCATCATTGAGGCCATGAAGATCCTCAACGAAATTGAGGCCGACAAGTCCGGAACCGTTTCCAAAATTCTGTGTGAAAACGGGCAGGCGGTCGAGTACGGCCAAGCCCTCTTCATCATCGAATAATCCGGACCTTTCCAGTTCATGTTCAAAAAAATTCTGGTCGCCAACCGTGGCGAGATTGCCTTGCGGATTCAGCGCGCCTGCCGCGAATTGGGCATCAAGGCCGTGATGGTTTATTCCGAGGCGGATCGGGAAGCCAAGTACGTCAAGCTGGCTGAAGAGGCGGTCTGCATCGGGCCGGCCTCGTCGGCACTGAGTTACCTGAATATGCCGGCCATCATCTCGGCTGCCGAGGTGACCGATGCCGAGGCGATCCACCCCGGCTACGGTTTTCTGAGCGAAAACGCCGACTTCGCCGAGCGGGTGGAAAAAAGCGGCTTCCAGTTCATAGGCCCGACGCCCGAGTCCATCCGCATCATGGGTGACAAGGTGTCTGCCAAGCAAGCCATGATCCGCGCCGGTGTGCCCTGTGTACCCGGCTCCGAAGGCGAGCTGCCCGACGATCCGGCCAGTATCCGCCGTATTGCCAAGACCGTGGGCTACCCGGTCATCATCAAGGCGGCTGGTGGCGGTGGCGGGCGCGGCATGCGCGTGGTGCATACCGAGGCAGCCCTGATCAATGCGGTGCAGATGACCAAGGCCGAGGCCGGTGCTGCCTTTGGCAATCCTGCGGTCTACATGGAGAAATTCCTGCAGAACCCGCGGCACGTTGAAATCCAGATCATTGCCGACAAATACAAGAATGCGGTTTACCTGGGCGAGCGCGATTGCTCCATGCAGCGGCGCCACCAGAAGGTGCTGGAAGAGTCCCCGGCGCCCGGCATCAACCGCAAGCTGATCGAGCGCATCGGCGAGCGCTGCGTGGCCGCCTGCAAGAAAATTGGCTACCGTGGCGCCGGAACTTTTGAGTTCCTGTACGAAGACGGCGAGTTCTACTTCATCGAGATGAACACCCGCGTGCAGGTGGAGCATCCGGTGACCGAAATGGTGACCGGTGTGGACATCGTCAAGACCCAGATCATGGTGGCGGCCGGCGAGAAGCTGCCTTTCACCCAGCGTGACATCGTGATACGCGGCCATGCCATCGAATGCCGTGTGAATGCCGAAGACCCCTACAAGTTCACACCCTCGCCCGGTCGCATCACCATGTGGCACGCGCCCGGTGGTCCTGGCGTGCGGGTGGACTCGCATATTTACACCAACTACTTTGTGCCGCCCAACTACGACTCCATGGTCGGCAAAATCATCGTGCACGGCGACACGCGTGAGCAGGCCATGGCCCGCATGCGCACGGCGCTCGCCGAGACCGTGGTCGAAGGCATCAACACCAATATCCCGCTGCACCGCGAGCTGATGGTGGATGCCAAGTTCATGGCCGGTGGAACCAATATCCACTACCTGGAACATTGGCTTGAGCAGCACAAACGCTGAGAAGACCCTGCATGTTTGAACTGCGCCTGATGTGCCCGGAAGACCGGGTTGAGAGCCTGAGTGATGCCCTGGACGCGCTGGATGCCTTGAGCGTCAGCGTGGAAGATGCCGATGCGCAGACCGATGCCGAGCAGGCCCTGTTCGGTGAGCCGGGCATGCCGGCGCCCAAGGGCGGCTGGCAGCGCTCGCGCGTCATTGCCCTGTTTGAAGAGGAGGCCGGTGCACGGGAGGCGGCAAGCTTGCTGCAGGCGCAGGACTTCTTTGACACATGCCAGGTGCTGGGCGTCAACGTCGTGCCGGACCAGGACTGGGTACGGCTGACACAGTCACAGTTTGCGCCGGTCGAGATCACGCCTGAATTCTGGATTGTTCCCACTTGGCACGAGCCGCCGGCGCAAGCCAGGCAGGTGATCCGGCTGGATCCGGGCCTGGCTTTTGGCACCGGCACCCATCCCACTACCCGCATGTGCCTGCGCTGGATTGCCAGCCATCCGGTGCCCGTACGGGTGCTCGATTACGGTTGCGGTTCCGGTATTCTGGCCATCGGCGCGTCCAAATACGGTGCGCAGGACGTGCTGGCCGTGGATATTGACGACGCGGCCGTGCAGTCGACCGTGTTGAACGCCGAGGCCAACCGCGTGTCGCTGATCGCCGGTCTGCCGGACAAGGCGGTCGGCACATTCGGTTTGGTGCTTGCCAATATTCTGGCCACCCCATTGAAAGTACTGGCGCCACTGCTGTGTGCGCATGTGGGGGCGGGTGGACGTCTGGTATTGGCCGGCATTCTGGAGCGGCAGGCCGATGAATTGATAGCCGCCTACGCGCCCTATTGCCAACTGTCGGTCGCGGACGCGGAAGACGGCTGGATCCTGATGACTGCAGCCCTGTAAGCGTGGGATGGCGCACTCTACAATGAGGCGCAAATGAGTCTGATCACCCAATGCCCGGCATGCTCCACGATGTTTCGCGTCGTGCCGGACCAGCTTCGAATTTCCGAAGGTTGGGTGCGTTGCGGACAGTGCGATGAGGTGTTTGATGCCAACGCCCATCTGCAAAATTATGCCGAACCGCAGCGCGCCACCGAGCCCGATCCGGCGCCACCTGCGGAGCCACATCCCGAACATTTTCCCGCGCCCAGGCATGTGCCCGAGAACCCGGTTGACGCCTATGACTGGGGCCCGGTGCTGGGTGAGCCGGAGCAGCCTGCTGCACTGGAAGCGGAGGAGGAAAATGCACCGATGCGGGACGGGCTGACGCCAACGGCTTTCCAGAACCCGAACGAACCCTATTTCGACGAACCGGTGGCCGTGGCGCATGGCGAAGCGACGGAGCCGCTTCCTGCCATGGATGCATTTCTGGCGCAGAGCCCGCATGGGCCGACCCAGGCCGAGCCAATGGCCGGCGTCGATGAATTGCCACAACCGGCCTTGGAGCCGGCCCCGCAAATGGACGCCCATGGGGAAGGCGCAGTCGCCGATGAAAGCCTGGCGCCCGAAGCGGGGGCGCAGGCCAGCGACGAAATGCCTCTGTCTTTCATGCGGCAGAGCCCGGACAGCACCCTGCCTGGGCGCCCGTGGGTTCGGAATGCACTGGTGCTGTTGTGCGTGCTGCTGTCTGCTGTCCTGGCGCTGCAGTACCTGCTGGCTGAAAAGGATCGCCTGGCTGCCACTGCGCCGTCCTTGCGCCCTTTGCTGGTCGCATCGTGTGAGTGGCTCGGTTGCACGGTTTCCGCGCCGCGACAGATCGAGTCCATTGCCATCGAGAGTTCCACATTCACCAGCCTGAAGCCGGGTGTCTATGTGCTGAACCTGACCGTGAAAAATACGGCAGCCATTGAATTGGCGGCGCCGGCGCTGGAGCTCACACTGACCGGTATGCAGGATCAGGCCTTGCTGCGCAAGGTTCTTCTATCAGCGGAGACGCTTGGAAAGCAGCAGATTCCCGCCGGTGCCGAACTCAGTACCAGCTTGCCTGTGCGGGTGCTGGCGGGCGCCGCGGCCGAGAAGATTGCCGGCTACAAATTGCTGGCTTTTTATCCTTAGCTTTCAGCCATAAAAAAAGCCCGACACCCATGGGTGCCGGGCCTTGATACCCTGGCTAATTAGGGCTTGCTGGCCGTAGGAAAGGGCCAAGCGGCCTGCGGGTTCAGCGTGGTCTGAGCGGCAGGAGCAGCAGGCGTGGCGGCAGCGGGTGCTTTCGCGGCTTTCTTCGCAGCCGGCTTCTTGGCTGCTTTTTTGGCGGCGGGCTTCTTGGCAGCAGGCTTCTTGGCTGCAGCGGCCTTCTTGGCAGGTGCTGCCTTCTTAGCCGGAGCGGCCTTCTTGGCTGGTGCTGCCTTCTTGGCTGGTGCTGCCTTCTTGGCGGCTACCTTTTTCGCGGGAGCGGCCTTCTTGGCCGGAGCCGCTTTCTTGGCTGCTACCTTCTTGGCAGGTGCCGCTTTCTTGGCTGGTGCTGCCTTCTTGGCGGCTACCTTCTTGGCAGGAGCTGCCTTTTTAGCCGGAGCGGCTTTCTTGGCCGGAGCGGCCTTCTTTGCTGCTACCTTTTTAGCGGGTGCTTTTTTCGCGGGAGCGGCCTTTTTTGCGGCCGGTTTTTTTGCAGTTGCCATAATTTTCTCCTTGATCAAGTAACAAAGAGCACTTCTTGCGAGTTGGAGTGCAAGAAGCGATTCATATCGTTGGGCAGTGTCCCAGCGGCATGAACGCGGTGACACACCCCCACATGCGCATCTTGGCGCGCATTGTGCAGGTGTGAAGTTCTAAAAGACATGGTGAGGCTTAGTCCCAGGAGAGCGCGCCGCCGGATTGGTATTCAATCACGCGGGTTTCAAAGAAGTTGCGCTCCTTCTTCAGGTCAATCATTTCGCTCATCCAGGGGAAGGGATTCTCTTCGTTCGGGAAGAGCGGCTCCAGGCCGATCTGCGTTGCGCGCCGGTTGGCGATGTAACGCAGATAGCCCTTGAACATGGAGGCGTTCATGCCCAGCACGCCACGCGGCATGGTGTCTTCGGCATAGCGGTATTCGAGTTCGGTGGCCTTCTCGAACAGGGCCTTGATTTCAGCCTTGAACTCGGGTGTCCAGAGCTGCGGGTTTTCAGCCTTGAGCTGGTTGATCAGGTCAATGCCGAAGTTGCAGTGCATGGACTCATCGCGCAGGATGTACTGGTATTGCTCGGCCGCACCCGTCATCTTGTTCTGCCGGCCCAGTGCCAGGATCTGCGTAAAGCCGACATAGAAGAACAGGCCTTCCATCAGGCAGGCAAACACGATCAGGCTTTTGAGCAGCGTCTGGTCGGTCTCGAGGGTGCCGGTATGGAAGTTGGGGTCCATGATCGCCTCAATGAAAGGGATCAGGAACTGGTCCTTGTCACGGATCGACTGGACTTCGTTGTAGGCGTTGAATATCTCGCCTTCGTCCAAGCCCAGCGACTCCACGATGTACTGGTAGGCGTGGGTGTGGATGGCTTCTTCAAAGGCCTGGCGCAACAGGAACTGGCGGCACTCGGGTGCCGTGATGTGGCGGTAGGTGCCCAGCACGATGTTGTTGGCGGCCAGTGAGTCGGCGGTGACAAAGAAGCCGAGGTTGCGTTTGACGATGCGGCGCTCGTCTTCGGTCAGGCCGTTGGGGTCTTTCCAGAGCGCAATGTCGCGCGTCATGTTGACCTCTTGCGGCATCCAGTGGTTGGCGCAGCTGGCCAGGTATTTTTCCCAGGCCCATTTGTATTTGAAGGGCACCAGCTGATTCACATCCGTCTGGCCATTGATGATGCGCTTGTCGGAGGCGCGCACACGGCGCGCGGCTTCAGTCAGCAAGGGTTTGATCGGGGATGCATAGGGTGCGGCTGCAACACGGGCACCGTCATCCAGGGTGCGTAATTCAACAGCGGCGTTTGCTTGCGTCAGCGGCGCAGCAGGGTGCGTCGTACGTGCAAAATTTGATGGCGATGAGGGCTTGACTTCTTCGTCCCAGGTCAACATAGAGGTTTCCAATCAGCGGATTATGAGAGCAGTGAAATGAAATGAAAAGGGCTCACGCATTTCACTGCAAAAGAGTGTTGTTCAATTGCATCGCAAGCTGTGTGGGATGCAGAGCAAACATCACTGGCAGGACTCGCATGTGGGATCGTCCACACCGCAAAACCGGATGTCAGTGGCCGCGTTTTCCGACAGTGCCATCTGCGCTTGTGCAGCAGCGGCAGCTGCCTCCATCGCACTCGACATCCTGGCTGAACCGGCGCCATCGCCACCCGAAGAAACCGCATTGAGTCGTCCTGCAGTCACCGTGGATTTTTCGGCGTGCGTGGCCGACATGGTGCGCAGGTAGTAGGTGGTTTTGAGGCCGCGCACCCAGGCCAGTTTGTAGGTCTCGTCGAGCTTCTTGCCGGAGGCGCCGGCCATATAAATATTTAGCGACTGCGCCTGGTCTATCCACTTCTGGCGACGCGCGGCGGCTTCCACCAGCCACTGGGTTTCCACCTCGAAGGCGGTGGCGTAGAGCTGCTTGATTTCAGCTGGCACACGGTCTATGGGTTGGAGTGAGCCATCGAAGTGTTTCAGATCCATCACCATCACGTCATCCCACAGTCCCAGGCGCTTGAGGTCGTGCACCAGGTAGCTGTTGATCACGGTGAATTCACCCGACAGATTCGACTTCACCGACAGGTTGCCGAAGCAAGGCTCGATGGAGGCGTCCACGCCAATGATGTTGGAGATGGTAGCGGTGGGGGCGATGGCCACGCAGTTGCTGTTGCGCATGCCGTCTGCCGCGATCTTCTTGCGTAGCGCGTCCCAGTCCAGGGTGGCGGAGCGGTCCACTTCCACATAGCCACCGCGTGCCGAAGCCAGCAGGTCCAGCGTGTCCAGGGGCAGCACGCCCTTGTCCCACAGC
>CANBTQ010000115.1 GCA_947372425.1 Comamonadaceae bacterium
AAGCAGGTGCATCTGAACCTGCCGGAAGCCGACGCTTGGGCTGCCCGCGATGTGTTGGTGCTGGGTGACAGTGAGAATGCGTTAAGTGCCGCAATCACCCTGGCCTCGCAAGCACAGAAACCCAAGTCCATCACCCTGATGCACCGACGCAATGTGTTTGTGGCTGAGCCTGCCACTACCGCGGCCTTCCAAACCTTGGTCGATGCCGGACAGATCCGCTTTGTTGCGGGGCAACCCTGCGGCATGGCAGAAGCCGATGGGCACATCTCAGCCGTGCAGTACCTCGATGCCGAAGGCAACCAACAATCACTGCCAATAGACGAATTGCTGTTGCAACTCGGCCTGTCTCCCAAGCTGGGCCCAATAGCCCACTGGGGAATGGATATGGAGCGCCGACAACTCAAGGTCAACACCGAAGACTTCGCCACCGACCAAGCCAGCATCTTTGCCGTGGGTGACATCAACACCTACCCCGGCAAGAAGAAACTGATCCTGTGCGGCTTCCACGAAACCGTGCTGGCTGCCTTTGGTGCCGTGGCCATCGTGTTCCCGCAAAAGCGGGTTCTGCTGCAGTACACCACCACCAGCACCCGCCTGCACACACTGCTTGGCGTAGATTCTTTGGGAGCTACTCAAAAGCCCTAAAAAGTTACGCTATAATTTGAGGCTGCAAACAATGCAATATTCCTCGATAGCTCAGTTGGTAGAGCGCCGGACTGTTAATCCGTAGGTCCCTGGTTCGAGCCCAGGTCGAGGAGCCAAATAAGCCGCATGGCACAAAAAAGCCCGCTACAGAAATGCTAGTGGGCTTTTTTCATGCCCAGACGCAATCCTGAATGGAAAGAAAACATGTTCGACAAAAGCGGCCAATGGATATACCTCGACACCGTAGAAGATTTTGACAACGGCCTGTCCGATCTCATAGAGCTCTGGTCCAGTGCCGACAAGGCCGTCACCCTGGCCATCAAGGAATCTGCATTCAAGCACTTCAAGGAAAACCTGGAAGGTACCCTGCTCAACTGGGCCGACAACAAGGCCAAGACCAAAAAATACGCGGCCATTGCGGCCGAGCTGGCCGAGTTTGAAGAAGTGCTGAAAGACTTCTAAGACTTTGGGTTTTTCACCGCATGCGCATCAACCTGAAAACGCCCTTTGCTGAAAAAGATGCAGCCAAGGCACTCGGTGCCCGCTGGGACGGTGCCAAGAAAATCTGGTACATCACCGACGTGTCCGACCTGGCGCCCTTCATGCGCTGGATTCCTGACTTGCAGGCAGCCACCGAAGCAGCGTCACAGGGTGAGGCCCTGCCGGATCTTGCTGCACAACAGCCTGCGGCAAACAGATCGGCGGGCGTCATGACCCGCTCCACCGTGGTGGCACCGCACTGTGGCTGCACCACCCTGCCGTGGCTTGATTGCGAGCACACAGCCGCTACCTGAGCGACTGCGCATCTTTACCCAACCGAAACCCCTGCTTACTTGAAATCGGGCGCAAGGGCTCCATCATGTGGGTGTTCCATGTTTCCAATCGAGGCCCCATCCATGCATTACCTGTCCTTTTTTAAAACTGCCTTGCGCTGGTTGCTCCTTGCCACCTTTTTGAGCGCCGGTCTGGCCATGGCCCAGCAAGAGCCCACCATGAACCAGATCTATGCCACGGCCCAGGCCGGCAAGCTCGATCAGGCCCAGGTCATGGTGCAGCAGGTGCTGGTGGCGCACCCTAAAAGTGCCAAAGCACACTTTGTGCAGGCAGAGTTGTATTCGCGCCAGGGTAACCTGCCCAAGGCGCGTGAGGCCTTGAGCCAAGCGCAAGCCCTGGCCCCCGGCCTGCCGTTTGCCAAACCCGAAGCAGTGCAGGCCCTGCAAAACCAGCTAACGGCCCGCGCTGTGCCGGCGCCCGCCAACGTATCACCCAGCTACAACCCGGCACCACCCGCCAAGTCCTCGGGATCGTGGATGTTGCCAGCGTTGCTGGCTGCAGGGGTGATTGCCGCTGCCTATTTCATCTTCCGTCGCAAACCGGTACAAAGCTTTGACCAGGGTCCCGGCTACGGCAACGGTCTGAGCGGCCCGCAAAGCTTTGGCAATGGCGGCATGCAGCCCGCCGGCATGCAGGGTGCCTATGGCCAACAGCCGATGTATGGTCAGCCTGCGGGCTCCGGTCTGGGCGGCAGGATCATGGGCGGCGTGGCAACCGGTCTGGCCGTGGGCGCCGGTGTGATGGCCGCCGAGGCAATTGGCCGCAACCTGATGGGCAACCACGACAGTGGCGCGCGCGCCAACGACAACGGTGGCAGCAGCTACGAACCCATCAACAGCAATCCTGATATGGGTGGCCAAAACTTCGGTATCAGCGACACCAGTTGGGACGATGCCGGCTCGTCCGACGTGGGCGGCGGCGGTGGCGACTGGGACAATTGAAACCGGGTGTAAAGATGGTCAACATGCTTACCGCCGCTGGCGTTAAGAACGGATAGCCGATCACTAGCTTGGCCGCTGACGAGAATCTCACCATGAAAAAACCTCTTGCTCTGCTCTTGACCAACCTGCTGGGATTCGGGGCCTGCGGCTCCGCCCTGGCTGTGGACCTGGCCCGCGTAATTTCCGCCACGCCGGTGGTGCAGCAGGTGGCGGTGCCGCGCCAGGTCTGCAACGACCAGCAGGTGGCAGTGCAGCAACCCAAATCCGGCGCAGGGGCCGTGGTGGGTGCCATCGTCGGTGGCGCCTTGGGCAATGCCGCCGGTGGTCACGGTGCCGGACGCGCTGCGGCCACTGTGCTGGGTGCCGTGGGCGGCTCGGTACTGGGTGACCGCATGGAGGGCTCGCCTGAGCCCGAGTTGCGCACCGTACGCCAGTGCAGCACCCAGACCATCTATGAGAACCGCACCGTGGCCTACAACGTGGTCTACGACTATGCAGGTAAACAGTATTCAACCCAGATGCCGCACGATCCGGGTCCGACCTTGGCGCTGCAAATCGAGCCTGCAGGTTCAGGCAGCAACGATCCACCGCAGCAGCAGCAACAATCGCAGCAGCAAAGTTACCCGGCCGATATCCCGGTGTACGCAGACCAGCCTCCGGTAGTGCTGTCGCAGCCGGTGTACCAGGCCTATCCGGTGTATTACCCGCGCCCCTACTATTACTACCCGCCCGTCTCGCTGCAGTTTGGCTTTGGGTACTGGGGTGGCGGTTACGGTGGTCACCGCCACTGGCGCTAAGGGCGCTACTGCTGCGCCAGGCTGAAGATGCGCGCCATCGGCGCCCACTTCACATCGCTGGGTGTCCAGGGCGTGGGCACCTGGTAGCTTCCCATCAGTGCCTCCCATTTGACGATTGCCGGGTTGGCCAATGAGGCCTCCCGCAGGGCGTCGTCGCTGTACACCGCCGGATCCACCTCCATCAGCATGAAGAGGCGCGTGCCCAGGCGGTAAATTTCCATGTCCAGCACGCCCGCAGCGCGCAGGTGCGCGTGCACCTCGGGCCAGATGGCTTCGTGCGCCTTTTCGTAGGCAGCGATTTTCTCCGGATCGTCCACCAGATCAAGTGCCAGGGCGTAGCGCATACGAAGCTCCTTAGGGTTTGCTCAGGACAAGGCGCGATCCAGGTGCGTATAGCCGCCATCCACAAAAATCCATTGCCCGGTGGTGTGGGACGACATGTCGGACAGCAGAAAAACTGTCGTGCGTGCAATCTCTTCCGAGGTGGTCATGCGTTTGCCCAAGGGGATCTTGCGTGTGATGTCGTCCAGCTTGGCCTGCGGATCATCAAAGGTGTTGATCCAGCGTGCATACAGCGGCGTCATCACCTCGGCCGGAATCACCGCATTCACCCGCACCCCATCCTCCAGCAGGGAAGCGGCCCACTCCCGCGTCAGCGACAGCTGCGCGCCCTTGGACGCGGTGTAACCGCTGGTGTTGCCCTGGCCGGTGATGGCCGTCTTGGACGAGACGTTGACGATGGCGCCCTGGCTGACTTTCAGGTGCGGAACGCAGTAATGCGCCATGCTGTAGTAGTGGATCAGGTTGCGCTGGAGCGAGCCCACAAACGCGTCGCGCCCGGCTTCCAGACCGATGCCGTCGTTGATGCCGGCGTTGTTCACCAGACCATCGATGTGGCCGAACTGCGCCGCCACCCGCGCCACGGCAGCACCGCAGGCGGCATCGTCCGACAGCTCGATCTGCACAAACGCAAAGCGGGGCTGCAAAGCCTTTAGTGCGGCTTCAAATTCCGCGCTCAGCGGGCTCTTGCCAAACACCACCGGAATGGCGCCCTCCTCGGCCAGCGTGAGCGAGATGGCGGCACCGATACCGCTGGCACCGCCAGTGACGATGACCACCTTGTCTTTGAGATGCAAATCCATGTTCGGGTTCCTGCTTTACGGCCTGGCCGCGGGTAACTTCAGCTGGTAGCAGCGCTGGGCATTGGCGCTCCAGAACGCGTTTTGCTCCTGCACGGTAAGGCGGGTGTTGGCCCAGCGCTGCGCCAAACCATGCACCACCTCGTAGGGCGCTGCCAGCTGGCACACCGGCCAGTCGGAGCCATACAGAATGCGATTCGGCCCGAACAGCTCCAGCGTGCGATCAAAGCACTCCAGCATGATCTTGGCATCCTGCGGCAGCACACCATTGCCGCCGGTCCAGTCGGCCTCGGTCACCAGGCCGGACAGCTTGCACACCACATGCGGCATGGCAGCCAGGGCGCGCATGCTGGCCAGCCAACGGCTGGGCACCTCGCTTCTGCTGTTCCAATCGCGGATGCAGGGTTTGCCCACGTGGTCCAGCACCAGCCAGTGCTCGTCGTGGCGGGCGCAAAAGTCCACCACGGCGGAAATCTGGCGGTCAAACACCAGCACGTCATACACCAGACCTTGCCGCTGCAACATCTCGATACCGCGATTGAAATCCGGCCTGCGCACCAGTGCCTGCAGCACCGGCTCATCCTGCAGGATATGCCGCATGCCCTTGAGCAGCGGCTGCGCTGCGTAGCGGGCCAGCGCCTCGCCCACATCGGCAGCAGCCAGATCGGTCCAGCCGACCACGCCCACGATGTTCGGGTTGTGTTGCGCCAGGCCCAGCAGGTAATCGGTCTCAGCAGCACAACTGCGGGCCTGCACCGCCAGCACCGCATCCACCCCGGCGGCCTGCAGCGCGGGCAGCACATCGGCCGGCCCGCAGTCCTGCTGCAACACCGGCATGGCGCCGCTGATCCACGGAAAGTCTTCCGCGGAGAAGCGCCAGTAGTGCTGGTGCGTGTCGATTTTCATGTGCGGACCATCAGGCGCGCTGAAAGGTGTAGTCCCGAATCGACTGCGGCTTCATCTCAATCGAAAAGCCGGGCAAGCTGGGCGGCATGTAGGCGGCGTTGCGGATCACGCAAGGGTCCACAAAGTGTTCATGCAGATGGTCGACAAACTCGATCACCCGGCCCTCGCGCGTACCGGCTATGCACAGGTAGTCGATCATGGAGAGGTGCTGCACGTACTCGCACAGACCCACGCCGCCGGCGTGCGGGCACACCGGCAATTTGTACTTGGCTGCCATCAGCATCACGGCCAGGATTTCATTGACTCCGCCCAGCCGGCAGGAGTCGATCTGTACCACGTCAATGGCGCCGCGCATGATCAGCTGCTTGAAGATGATGCGGTTCTGGCACATCTCGCCAGTGGCCACCTTGACCGGGGCCACGCCCTCGCGGATCACGCGGTGGCCTTCGATGTCGTCCGGGCTGGTCGGCTCTTCGATGAACCAGGGCTTGCAAAAGGCCAGGTCGTTCACCCATTCCACCGCCTGGTTCACTTCCCAGACCTGGTTGGCGTCGATCATCAGGTGGCGCTCCGGGCCCAGCACTTCGCGGGCGATGGTCAGGCGGCGGATGTCGTCGGCCTTGTCGCGGCCCACCTTCATCTTGACGTGGTTAAAGCCCGCATCGATCGCCTCCTGGCACAGGCGGCGCAGCTTGGCGTCGTCATACCCGAGCCAACCGGCGGACGTGGTGTAACAGGGATAGCCCTCGCGCTCCAGCGTGGCCTCTCTCTCGGCCTTGCCGGGCTCCTGCGCCTGCAGCAGGGCCAGGGCTTCTTCGGGCGTGATGCAGTCGGTGATGTAACGGAAGTCGATCAGTTTGACGATCTCTTCCGGGCTCATGCGCGACACCAGCTTCCACACCGGCACGCCTTCGAGCTTGGCCCACAGGTCCCACACCGCATTCACCACGGCACCGGTGGCCAGATGGATGGCGCCCTTGTCCGGGCCGATCCAGCGCAGCTGGCTGTCGGAGGTGATGTGGCGCCAGAAGCGGCCCATGTCCTGGGCCACCCAGGCCATGTCCAGCCCCACGACCAGTGGGCGCAATGCCTCAATGGCGGCACAGCAAATTTCATTGCCACGGCCAATGGTGAAGGTCAGGCCGTGGCCCTCCTTGCCGGGCGTATCGGTGCCCAGAATCACATAGGCGGCCGAATAGTCCGGGTCCGGGTTCATGGCATCGGAGCCATCCAGATGCTGGGACGTGGGAAAGCGCACGTCGACCACGCGCAGCGAGGTAATGACAGTCATGGAAACCCTTTTGTTTATGCCTGCACGGTGGTCTGGGTTTGCGTGCCCAGGCCCTCAATACCGAGATGCATGCGCTGTCCGGCGCGCAGATACACCGGCGGCTTTTGGCCCATGCCCACGCCGGGTGGCGTGCCGGTGGAAATCACGTCGCCGGGTTGCAGGCTCATGAAGCGGCTCAGGTAGCTGATCAAAAACGGCACCTTGTAGACCATGGTGGCCGTGCTGCCGTTTTGATAACGCTTGCCGTCCACCTCCAGCCACATCTTGAGTGCGTTGGAGTCCGGCACCTCGTCCGCCGTCACCAGCCAGGGTCCGGTGGGGCCGAAGGTGTCGCAGCCCTTGCCCTTGTCCCAGGTGCCGGCGCGCTCGAGCTGGTATTCGCGTTCGGACACATCGTTCACCACGCAGTAGCCCGCCACATGCGCGAGCGCATCGGCCTCTTCGATGTAGCGGCCGCCTTTGCCGATGACCACGCCGAGTTCCACTTCCCAATCGGTCTTGAGCGAGCCGCGTGGGATTTCTACAGCGTCGTCCGGGCCGACCACAGCGCTGGTCCATTTGTTGAACACCACCGGCTCGGGTGGCACGGCCAGGCCGGACTCGGCGGCATGGTCGGCGTAATTCAGGCCTATGCAGATGAACTTGCCGATGTGCCCGACGCAAGGGCCCAGGCGCAAGTCCTTTTGCGGTGTGCCGGCCACGATAGGCAGGCTGTCGATATCGAGGGCGCGCAAGCGCGCCAGGCTGTGCGGCAGCAGCACCGTGCCGGCCACATCGGTAATCAGGCCCGACAGATCGCGCACGCGACCCTGGCTGTCCAACACGCCGGGTTTCTCCTGGCCTGGCAATCCGTAGCGCAGCAATTTCACTTTGTTCTTCCTTTTTCACGCAGCAACAAAAAAAGGGCGAGCCCCACGGCCCGCCCCTGGCATTTCAAAATCAATCGTACAAAACAGCAGCGATCTTGGGATCGGCCATGTTGGACTTGTCGTAGTAGTAGAAACCGGTGTCGATGATCTTGGGCAGCTTCTCGCCCTTGAGCGCCTTCACCGCCGCCTCCACCGTCTTGTAGCCAATGCCCACCGGGTTTTGCGTGATCGCGCCGGCAATGGTGCCGTCATTGATCAGGTCTTTCTGTGCCTTGCCCGAGTCAAAGCCGATGATGACCACGCCAGTCTTCTTGGCTTCCTTCAGGCCCTTGCCCGCACCAATGGCCGAGCCTTCGTTGGTGCCGAAGATGCCCTTGAGCTGGGGGTGGGCCTGCAGCAGGGTCTTGGCAATCTCGGCCGACTTCAGGTGGTCACCGCCGCCGTACTGGATGTCCACCACTTTGATGTTGGGGTACTTGGCCTTGATCTGGTCGACAAAACCATCGCGGCGATTGGTGCCGGTGGTGCTGGTCTGGTCATGGCCGATCACCGCCACTTCGCCCTTGCCGCCAATCTTCTCGGCCATCTTGTCGGCAGCCAACGCAGCAGCAGCCTTGCTGTCGGTTTGCGCGGTGGTCAGCACGATGTCGCTGTCCACACCCGAGTCAAACGCGATGACGGGAATCTTGGCAGCTTGGGCCTTTTTCAACAAAGGAATGGCAGCCTTGCTGTCCAGCGCGGCAAAGCCGATGGCGGCAGGCTTCTTGGCCAGCGCAGCGGACAGCATATCGATCTGCTTGTCCACCTGTTGTTCGGTCTCGGGGCCTTCAAACGTGACTTTCACTTTATAGTCCTTGCCGGCCTGGTCAGCGCCCTGCTTCACGGCTTGCCAGAACTGGTGCTGAAAGCCTTTGGAGATCAGCGGAATGTAGATCTCCTGGGCGGATGCGAGGCTGGCAAAACCTGCCAGTGCCAGGCCGGCGGTCAAAGCCAGCAGTTTTCTCTTTGCGTTCATGGTTTGTCTCCTGTTGAAAAAGTTATGTCACACGGAATCACGGGGAAAAAAGCGAAATGAAAATCGGGAAGGAAAGGGCTAGGCATGGGGCGTGGTGCGGTCTCCTTATTTCTTGTTGCGGCGCAGGTTATCGGTGTAGACCGCCAGAATGATGATGAGACCGGTGAGCACCATCTGCCACTCCTGGGCGACCGACATGATGCGCAGGCCGTTGATCAACACACTCATGATGAAGGCGCCAATGATGGTGCCCAGAATCGTGCCCACGCCGCCGCTCAGCGACGTGCCGCCAATGACCACAGCGGCAATGGCGTCCAGCTCATAGCCCTGGCCCAGCGCAGGCTGTGCGGAATTCAGGCGCGATGCGATCAGCAGCCCGGCCACGCCGCAGATGCCGCCGCTGAAGGTGTAGATGATGATTTTCCATGCATTCACATTCACGCCGGACAGGCGCACCGCCTCTTCATTGCTGCCCAGCGCAAAGGTGTAGCGCCCCAGCGCGGTCTTGTTCAGCACCACGGCGCAGACGATGGCCACG
>CANBTQ010000116.1 GCA_947372425.1 Comamonadaceae bacterium
TCGGTCAGCTCGCCCCAGCCGCTGCCCAGCACCACGGCAATGCGCGGCTGCAGACCGGGTGCGCGCGCCACAACAGTGTCTGCCGCGCGGCTCATGGGGTGATCAGGTGGTCGGGGCCGAAGCTGTGCGGCAGCAATTCGTCCAGGCTGTGCACCGGGCCCAGCGCCTCTGCGGTGGCCGAGACGATGGGCAAGTCGGCATCGCCAAATTCGCGCAGCTTCTGGCGGCAGCCGCCGCAGGGCGTGATCCAGGCGCCGCCGCTGCCCAGCACCAGCACACCCCGCGCATGGCGGGCGCCTGACATCACCAGGGAGCTGAGTGCACTGGCCTCGGCGCACCAGCCCTGCGGGTAGGCTGCGTTTTCGACATTGCAGCCGCCATGGATGGCGCCCTGCTCATCGACGATGGCCACGCCCACTGCGTAGCGCGAATAGGGCGCATGGGCGCGCAGCTGGGCGGCGCGCGCGGCGCCCCACAGTTGCTCCAGCACGGCCGGCGCCAAGCTGGCCGGCTTTACAGATGGGGTAGTCATGGTATTTGGGGTGGGTTGGATTCGGAAGGCGGCGCATCGGGCGCCACAAAGTCACTGCCCCAGCTGCGCCAGTCTTCGCCAAACAGCTCGACCGGATGCTGGGTGCGGTCAGAGCCGTTGCCGCACAGCATGGAGTCTGCGGCGCAGTATTTGTCGCAGCCCCAGCACAGGCGGTGGGGGTTGGCGGGGTTGTCAGGGAAGCGCTTTTTCACAGAGATATTTTGCAACGGCCAGGGCGGCTTGCGCCATGACCTTGCGCAACGTGCGGCATCAGGCTCCGCGCAGCCCGCCGCTGCGGATCACCTTGGCGTCCACCGCGCGCCACAGCACCGCAGACTGCGGCACCACCAGCGTCAGACGCGAGCGGGCGCGGGTGATGCCGGTGTACAGCAGCTCGCGCGTCAGCACCGCCACCGGCTGCTCCGGCAGCACCAGGCAGACGTGCTCGAACTCCGAGCCCTGTGACTTGTGCACCGTCATGGCAAACACGCTTTCCACCGCGTCCAGCCGCGAAGGCAAGACCCAGTGCACGCCGCCCTGCCCGTCCGGAAACGCCACGCGCAAGCCCTTGGTGTGGGGCAGGCACAGGCCCACATCGCCATTCATCAGCGAGAGGCCGTAGTCATTGCGCGTGACCATCACCGGCCGCCCGGCGTACCAGCCGTTGTCGGCAAAGCCCAGGCCGCGCGCCATGCGCTGGTTCAAGGCCTCCACGCCCCAGGGGCCGTCGCGCACGGCACACAAAATCTGAAAGCCGGCAAAGGCCTTGAGCGCGGCCAACGCCTGCGCGTCGCTGCAAGGCTGGCTGCCCAACGCGCGTATCGGTTGCAGCCAGGCCTGCCAGCCGGCAGTGGCCAGTGCGGCCAGGCGGGCGTCTTGCGCGGTGGTAGGTTGCAGGCGGTCTACGGCGATTTCTGGTGCGGCGGCATCCGGAGTCTGTTGCCAGAGTTGGCGCACCAGGCCGGTGTCGCCCGCGTTCACGGCGCGTGCCCAGATGCCGATACCGCTGTCATCTCGAAAGCGCCGGCTATGGCGTAGCATGACGGTTTGTTGGGCCAGTGTGCGGCTCCCCGCCTTAATGTCATCGGCAGTTGCGGCCGACCAGGGGCCTACATCGCTGGCTGCCACGGCCTGCAGCCAGGCCACCGTGGCCGCGCTGTAGAGGCCGGCCTCGGCGCCCTCGCACAGCTGCGCCATCACGGCGCCCGCCTCCACCGAGGCCAGTTGGTCCTTGTCGCCCAGCAGCACCAGGCTGGCAGTGAGCGGCACGGCGGCCAGCAGGCGCGCCATCATTTCCAGGTCGATCATCGACGCCTCGTCAACGATCACCAGGTCCACCGCCAAGGCCGGTGCCGCGCCTTGGGCCTGACCGGGGCGGATCTGCAGCAGCTTGTGCAAGGTGACGGCCTGGGCCACTGCGTCGGGCTGCATGTCTGCCGGCAGCTGTTGCAGCGCCGACGCAATCGACTCGCCCAGGCGCGCCGCCGCCTTGCCTGTGGGCGCGGCCAGGGTCACGCGCAGGTTGCGACCTTCACTTCGCGCACTGCCCTGGAGCAGGGCCAGCAGGCGCACCACGGTGGTAGTCTTGCCCGTGCCCGGGCCGCCGGTGATCAGGGTGAGCCGTTGGCGAGCGGCCAGGGCGCAGGCAACTTTTTGCCAATCAGGGCCGGCAATGGACTGCGGCGCAAACAGCAGGTTGAGCGACTGGGCCAGATCGGGCGGCACCGCACAGGGCTGCTGCAGGCGCGCTGCGATAGCGGCGCGAATGCTTTGCTCGGCCGTCCAGTTGCGGCGCAGGTACAGGCGGCCTTCTTCCAGCACCAGCGGGCTGGCATCGCCCTCGATCCAGGGCAGCGTGGCGGCAGCGGCCAGTGGATCGTGCGGCAGTTGGGGCGCCAGGCGACTGTCCCAACCCAGCACCGCAGTGCCCTGCTGCTCCAGAAGTTCCAGATCCAGGCAGGCATGGCCGCGGCCGAACTGAAAACTGGTGAGTGCGGCCAGGGTCTGGTGGCGCGGGTCGGCACTGGGCTGCGCTGCCTGCAGGTAGCTGGCAAAGGCGCGGTCGAGTGCAGTGAGAGGCAGCGAGGAAAGGACGGCGGTCTCGGCATTGGCAGCAAAGCCCGTTGCCGAGTCGGGGGCGTGAGCATGAAGCCCGTTGGCATTGGTAGCGGACATCAAGAACCTTCCCCGGTTTCTTCGCGGCTCGGTTGGGCGCAGGCGGCGTCCAGCGCCTCGATCAGGGCGCGGGGTGGCCGGTCCACAAACAGGCCGGCGCCCGGCTGGTCAATGCCGCGCAAAAAGAGGTAGAGCGCACCTCCCACATGCTGGTCGTAGTCGTAGTCGGGCAGGCGCACTTTGAGCAACCGGTGCAGCGCCAGCGTGTAGAGCGTGTATTGCACGTCGTAGCGGTGGGCCAGGATGGCGCGCTGCAGCGGCTCGGGTGCGTAGGTGTCGAGGCGGTTGGACTTGTAGTCCAGTACAAAGTAGCGTCCGCCGTGCTCCAGCACCAGGTCCATAAAGCCGATCAGCATGCCCTCCAGCTGCTGGGGCTGCAGCGGGCTGCGGGCCTGGCCGGGCAGCACCTGGCGGGTGATCAGGGCGTCCAGGTGGCTGGAGCTGAGCTGGTGCACCGGCAGTGTAAAAGCCATCTCGGCCCAGGCGGTGCTGCGGTCCAGCGCGGACAGGCGCAGGGGTTCTGCGCCTTCGTCTGTGGACCAGGTTGCGGCGCCAGGCGCAATTGCGGTGAGCGGCAGCGGCGTATCCACCAGCTGCACTACCCACTGCGTGAGCAGCGCGCATTGCGGCGCGTCGAGCTTGAGTCGTTGGGCCTTGCGTTGCAATAGCGTGGCCCAACCGCCATCGGCGCTGGCACCTGCGTTGCCTGTGACATCACCCCGCGCAATCGGCCAGCCGCGCTCAAACTGCCACTCCAGCAAGTCGTGCAACAGCGTGCCGTAGGTGCTGCCCGCCGGAAAGGCATTCAAGGGCAGTGCCGCAACGACAGCTGCACCACCGGAAACAGCAGCGCCAGTAAAGACGGAACCCGTATCGGCATCGTCCGTGGCGTCGGCTCCGGATGTAAACCCAACCGCGTCCGCACTAGCGCTGTCAATCAGCGCATCGTCAACCCGTTCATCCCGATCCGACGCCGGTGCGGCAGCCGGCGCGCTGGGGTGGGCCAGTTCACGCGTCAGGGTGCTGAAGCTGGCGGTCCACCAGCGGCTTTGCAGGCGACGTTGGGCTTGCAGTGCGGGCTTCCATTGCGGGGCGTCGGCTGTGGGTTGCCAGACGGCGGCATCGGGCGCGGGGGCCGGGGCCACCACGATGTCGGGGCAATCGGCCCACACGGCCAAGCACTGCAGCAGATCGTCAGCGCTCTGGCGCCGCAGCAGCGTGGAGATGGCGCTGCGGACCTTGGGCTCTTTGCCGTCCAGGTCGCCCTTGAAGGGCGCCAGGCCCAGCCAGAGCGCGCGCTCGGCGCGGGTGAGCGCCACGTAGAGCAGGCGGATGTCTTCGGCCAGGCGTTCGGTATCGTCGGTGTTGCTCTCGGCCTTCTCGGCGCGATAGGCCGAGACAAAGGGCAGAAACACCAGCGGGTATTGCAGGCCCTTGGACTTGTGGATGGTGACCACCTGCACCAGATCGGCATCACTCTCCAGCCGCAGCTGCGCGGTGTCGCCGCTGGCCTTGGGGTTTTGCAGCTGCTGCTCCAGGTGGCGGATCAGGGCGGCCTCGCCCTGCAGGCTGGCGCTGGCGGTTTGCAGCAGATCGCCCAGGTGCATCAGGTTGGTCAAGCGGCGTTCGCCGTCGTTGTGTGCGCCCTCGGCCGGGTTGAGCAGGCGCGCGGGAATGCCCTGCTCATGCAGCACCCGGTGCAGCATGGGCAAAAAGCCCTGGCGCTGCCACACGGCTTGCCATGTGTGGAACTGCTCCACCAGCGCGTCCCAGGCGTCTTCGTTTTGGAACAGCGCCTCCAGCTCGGCAAAGGGCAGGCCCCACAGGCGCGTGGCCAGGGCGGCGCGCAGGCTCTCAGAAGCGCGCGGCCGGGCGACGGCGCACAGGATGCGCCACAGGTCGGTGGCCTCGGGCGTGGCATACACGCTGTCGCGCTCCGACAGATACACGCTGCGCACGCCGCGCGCGGACAGGGCCTGGCGCATGGCGCGTGCCTCGTAGCCGTCGCGCACCAGCACGGCCATTTCGCCCGGCTTGGCAGCGCCCGCCTGCAGCAGGCGCACCATCTGACTGGCAAACAGGTCCGACATGTCCTTCTGAAAAACGCCCTTGACCGGGGCACGTTCGTAGGCCTGGTGCCAGACCGTCAGCGCCGGCTGCGTGGCACCGTCCACCTGCAGCGACACAACATGGGCATTGCAGGCCTGCACGGTGGCATAGGGCACGGCGCCAAAGGGCTGGTCGGCGCTGGTGAACACATGGTTGACGGCCGCCACCAGCGGCGCGGTGGAACGGTAGTTGCCCGACAGCGTGTGGAGGCCTTGCGCTTGTTCGCGCGCCTGCAGGTAGGTCACCAGGTCGGCCCCGCGAAAGCTGTAAATGGCCTGCTTGGGGTCGCCGATCATGATCAGGCCGGTGCCCTCTGCCGATGCGCCATAGATCTTGGACAGGGCGCCGTATTGCCAGGGGTCGGTGTCCTGAAACTCGTCCACCAGGGCCACTGGGTATTGGCGGCGTATGGCCTCGGCCAGGCGGCCGTCGGGGGCCTGCAGGGCGTAGTACAGGCACTGCAGCAGGTCAGAAAAATCAAACTGCGCCAGCTGGTTTTTGGTGCTGCGGTAGGCCTCGGCAATGTGGACGGCGGCATGTTGCAGCAGGCCCTCGCCCACCTCGGGCTCGGCTTGCATGTGGGCACACAGCGCCTCGATGTGCGCAAAGGCCGGGTATGACGCGGCCTGCGCCCAGCCCTTGTCCATGAGGGTCTGCAGGGTGAAGCGTTGCAGCAGGTTTTGCGCGGCGGTGCGATCTTTATTGTTCAAGTCCAGAAAGGGCTCGCCTGCGGCCCACTCGGCCAGATTGACCGGCCAAGCCACGCGGTAGCCCTTGAGCAGCTTGGCTGCCACCACGTCGGCCAAGGTGGCGGACAGCGCGGGTGTGCAGGCACTGCGGGCGGCGGCTTCCAGGGTGTGTAAGGCGATTTGCCACACGTCCCATTGCTGGATCAGGGTGTGTGGGTCTGGCATCGCGGGCAATGGCGCAGCAGGTGCGCGCTCGCTGGCCTGCCACAGGGCCTTGAGGTTTTGCAGCAGCTCGTCGGGCGAGTTGCCCACGGCCTTGAGCGCGCCCAACTGGCCAGCGGGCAGCGCATAGAACCACTGGCGCCAATAGTCTTGCACGGCGGCCAGGCGTAGCGCGTCACTGTCTTCCACCCGGCTTTGCTGGAACAGGCTGGCGCTGTCAAACGCATGCTGCTTGAGCATGCGGCTGCTCCAGCCATGGATGGTGAAGATGGCTGCGTCGTCCATCCACTGCGCGGCCATGTCCAGGCGGTGCGCGCAGGCGGGCCAGGTGTCGGGCGCAAAGGCGTCTTTCAGGTCGCGCAGAAAGCCGTCGGCCGGGGCATCATCCGCCTCCACGCCCTTGAAGTAGAGCGCCGCCTGGGCCAGGCGCTGGCGCACGCGGTCGCGCAGCTCGGAGGTGGCGGCCTCGGTAAAGGTCATCACCAGAATCTGCGGCGGCATCAGTGCGGCGTCTTCGTTGGTGGTGGCGATGGAGGTATCAGTGCCCAGGTCGTGGCCCAGCACCAGGCGCACATACAGCGCAGCCAGGGTAAAAGTCTTGCCGGTGCCGGCCGAGGCCTCAATCACCTGCAGGCCCTGCAGCGGCATGGTGAGCGGGTTGAGCGGCTTCATGCGGCCTCTCCTTCGTGGCGCAGGCGCACCTGGCCGGCCATGGCGGCGTAGAGGGCGTCAGCCCAGTGCGGCAGCTCGTCGACCAGCTCGTCGTAGTTTTCAAAGGCGCGCGCCACATAGGGCGATTCGCTCCATTCGCTACCGCTGCGGTAGCCGCCCTCAAACACGGCGCGGGCCACCTCGTGCGGGTCTTTGCCGTCGTCTTTGGCAGCCGCCTGCCGATAGGCCCATGCCGTCTTGCAGGCCACCGGCAGTGGGCGTTTCCAGGCTTCGCGATACACCGCTACCAGCTCCGCCAGCATGCCCCGTGCCTCGGCAGCGGCCAGTGGCTCAAACACGGCCTGGCCGTCCAGCCCCAGCTGCGTGCTGTGCAGTGTGAGGCCGCTGGCGCAGGCCGCCAGATGGTTGACCCATAGGCCTGTGACGATGTGTACGCGCGCAGTTTGCGCATCGCCCTTGCCCTCCAGCACGGCGCCCAGGCGCTGGCCGATTTGCAGGCAGGCGCTGGTGGGCCGCGTGGCGCCGGGTGCCATGGCCTGCGCGCTCCACAGGCCGCGCAGGGTGCCGGTAACGGTTGCTCCGGCAACTTGCAGGTCAATGGCCAGGGCCGGGCACTCTGCCGGGTAGGCCTCACGCCAGGTCTGACGCCGGTCCAGCACCACCGCCGCCTCGCGCCCCAGCATGGCCGACAGGCGCTCGCCAAAGCCGGCCAGCGGCAGGCTGCCGCGCAGTTTGAGATCGACCAGGGCCTGCGCAGCGTCGTCGGCCTGCAGCAGGGCCTGGCCGGCGTGGAACTTTTCCAGCTGGTTCAGGGCAAAGGGCTCCAGTTCGGGCTGGGCGTCTTCGAGCTTGTCGAGGCGGATGCGCAGGCGCGCCTTGAAGAACACCTCCACCGGCTGGCGCAGCAGCTGGCGCAGGTCGTCCAGCGTCAGCGCCAGTGGGGCTTCGGCGGCGGCAACATGGCCCGCGCCACCCGCGCCCAATACCAGCCCGCTGGCAGTGACGTTTGCCGTCACCATGGTGGCAGAGTTGGGAGCGGCAACACCCTGCGGCGTGTCTGCATGAGCCCCACCATGCACCCGCGCCCAATCGCCGTCATAGGTCTGAAAGGCCGAGCCCTCGCGGAAGTAGGCCTCGGAATAGGGTTGCAGGGGTTGGGCCTGGGGCACGCGCTTGGGCGCCCAGCCGGTGTTCAGGTAGTCGATCAGCTGGGCCACCAGCACCGAGGGTGGCTGGCCCGAGTTGTCGGTGGCGCGGTGGCCCTGCCAGCTGATGTACAGGCGCTCGCGCGCCGACAGCAGGGCCTCCAAAAACAGGTAGCGGTCGTCCTCACGGCGCGAGCGGTCACCGGCACGCCAGCTTTGGGCCATCATGTCAAAGTCGCGCGGGGCGGTCTGGCGTGGGTAGTCGCCGTCGTTCATGCCCAGTAGGCAAATGGCTTTGAAGGGGATTGAGCGCATGGGCATCAGCGTGCCAAATTGCACGCCGCCGCCAAAAAAGCGCTGGTGCAGGCCGCCCTCGGCAATCTGCGACAGCCAGTGCTCTTGCACCACGTCCAGCGCCAGGGGTGCGTCCAGCGCGGCATCAGCGCAGGCCTGTTGCCACACCTCCAGCGGCTCCAGCATGCGCTGGATCAGGCGCTCTTCGGCATCGTCACTGGCGGCAAAAAAGCGTGCCACCAGGTCCGTGGATACCTGGCACCACTGCTCGGGCGTCTTGTCGCCACGCAGCTGCACCAGGGTCAGGCTGACCGCGTCCACCCAGTCCAGAAGGTGGCTCACCAGGGCCGCGTCCAGGCTTTTGATGGCGGCCTCGGGCAAGGTACCGGCCCAGGCGCTGCCCGGCCCCACGGCATAGCCCAGCAACAGGCGGCGCAGGCCAAAGGCCCAGGTGTTTTGGTCGCCATCGGCCAGGCCGGCAGCAAAGCCCCAGTGCTGGCGGTGGGTGGCATCCAAACCCCAGCGCACGCCGGCGTCTGAAAGCCAGCTCTGCAGCTGAACGATGTCGGCCAGCTTCAGGCCAAAACGCTTGCGCACGGCCGACACCTCAAACAGGCCCAGCCAGTCCACCAGCGAGATGCGCGAGGCGGGCAGGCCCAGCAGCTGCTCCAGCGCCTGCACCAGCGGGCTTTGGCGGGGCGTGGTGTCAGCCACCGCATACGGAATATGGCGGGCCTGGCCGCGCGCAAAGCGGCCAAACACGGCGTGGATATGCGGGGCAAAGGTTTCCATGTCGGGCACCATCACCATCACATCGCGCGACTGCAGGGCGGCATCGGCCTCAAACCAGGCCAGCAATTGGTCGTGCAGCACCTCCACCTCGCGCTGGGCCGAGTGGCTGGTCACCAGGGTGACGGAAGTGTCGCCTGGCGCCAGCACCACCGGCTCGGCGGGTACCGGCTCCAGATTC
>CANBTQ010000117.1 GCA_947372425.1 Comamonadaceae bacterium
AAAGAAACGGTTGTAGCCCTCGTCCTCATGCATATAACCCACGGTGTACAGGTGGACCATCAGCGAGACAAAGGTCACCACGCACATCATCATGGCGGTCAGGCCATCGACCAGGAAACCGATTTCCATCTTCAGCCCACCCACCGACATCCAGGTGTAGAGGGTTTCGTTGAAACGGGCGCCGTCCTGCACCACGCTCAGCAGGGTCATGACCGACAACACAAAGGCCACCAGCACACCGAGAATGGTCAGCGAGTGGCTACCGGCACGTCCCATGCGGTTGCCACCAAACTTGGTACCCAGGACACCGGCCAGTATGGAACCAACCAGAGGTGCCAGGGGCACCCAGATCAGGGTAGAAGCAGAAAGGGTTTGACTCATTTTTTATTAACCCTTGAGCGAATTGAGTTCGTCCACGTTGATGCTGGACTTGTTACGGAACAGCAGAACCAGAATCGCCAAACCAATGGCCGACTCCGCCGCGGCAACGGTCAGGATAAAGAACACAAAAATCTGCCCGTGCATATCGTGCAAATAGTAGGAGAAGGCAACGAAGTTGGTATTGACGGCAAGCAACATCAGTTCAAGCGCCATCAACAACACAATCAGGTTGCGGCGGTTTAGAAAGATGCCGACCACCGACATGGCGAACAGAATCGCGCCCAATGCCAGAAAGTGACCCAGTGTGAGTGTCATGCTTTTACCTCCGGTGCAGCGACGGGTGCCGGCTCGGCGGCAGCCTGGGTGGCAGCCATCTTGAGCACCGTCATACGATCTTTGGCCTTGACGCGCACCTGTAAGCCGGGGCTTACATGTTTGCTGTCCTTGCGGGCACGCAGGGTCAGGGCAATGGCTGCGATCATGGCAACCAGCAGGATGGCCGCCGCAACTTCCAGCGGATAGATGTACTGGGTGAACAGCACCTTGCCAAGCTCATGGGTGTTGGAAACCGTAGCCGCTGAGGCCTCCCCCGCGACGACTTCCGAACCCCGGAAACCGCCCATCAGCACCGCTGCCATTTCCAGCGCGATGACCACGCCGACCACGGCCGCAAAGGGAAAGTGTTTCCAGAACCCGTGGCGCAGGTTTTCGACGTTGACGTCCATCATCATGACCACAAACAGGAACAGCACCATCACCGCGCCGACATACACCAGCACCAGAACAATGGACAGGAACTCTGCCTTGAGCAGCATCCAGATCATGGCCGCCTGGAAGAAGGTCAGCACCAGAAACAAGACGGCGTGAACCGGGTTGCGCGCGGTGATAACCCGGAACGCTGCAATCAGCAGAACCGTGGAAAAGATATAGAAAAGACCGGTCGTGACATTCATATTCAAATTCTTTCTGTCATTCGCCCTAGCGGTACTTGGCATCCGACTGCTTGGCAGCAGCCACTACGCTTTCGTAGCGATCGCCAACGGCCAGCAGCATGTCTTTGGTGAAATACAGATCGCCACGCTTCTCGCCGTGGAACTCAAAAATCTGGGTTTCCACAATCGAATCCACGGGGCAACTCTCTTCACAAAAGCCGCAAAAAATGCATTTGGTCAGGTCGATGTCGTAGCGGGTGGTACGGCGCGAACCGTCGGCGCGCACATCCGACTCAATCGTGATGGCCATGGCCGGACAAACCGCTTCGCACAATTTGCAGGCAATGCAGCGTTCTTCGCCGTTCTCATAGCGGCGCAGGGCATGCAGACCACGAAAGCGCGGCGACAGAGGCGTCTTTTCCTCGGGGAACTGCACTGTCACCTTGCGGCGGAACAGGTAGCGGCCAGTCAATGCCAGGCCCTTGAAGAGTTCGACCAGCAGGAAGCTGTACAGAAAATCCTTCAGCGAAAAAACGGAAGGGGTGCGGGTTACAAAATGGTTGGACATGTTGGGATCCTTCACTTCCAGATGTTGAAGGACGTTTGCATCCAGGCACCGACCACTGTCAGCCAGACCAGGGTGAGGGGAATAAACACCTTCCAGCCCAGACGCATGACCTGGTCATAACGGAAGCGGGGGAAGGTGGCACGCACCCAGATGAAGAAACTCACGACCATGAAGGTCTTGGCGCCCAGCCAGATCCAGCCCGGAATAAAGTCCAGCGCGGCAAACGGAGAGAGCCAGCCACCCAGGAACATGACCGAGGCCAGAATCGAGATCAGCCACATATTGGCGTATTCGGCCAGGTAGAACATGGCATAGGACATGCCGGAGTACTCGACCATGTGACCGGCCACGATTTCGGCTTCACCTTCGACCACGTCAAATGGGTGACGGTTGGTTTCGGCCAAACCCGACACGATATAGATTACAAAGATCGGCAGCAGCGGCAACCAGTTCCAGGACAGAAAGCCCAGGCCCATGTCCACAAACTGCCCCTTGCCCTGCACCAGCACGATTTGCGTCATGTTCATGCTGCCGGAGACCATGAGCACCACCACCAGGCAGAAGCCCATGGCAATTTCATAGCTCACCATTTGTGCCGAGGCACGAATGGCACCCAGGAAAGCGTACTTGGAGTTGGATGCCCAACCGGAGATGACCACGCCGTACACCTCGACCGATGCAATCGCCATCACGTAGAGCAAGCCGGCATTGACGTTGGCCAGCGCCACGTCCGGACCAAAGGGAACAATTGCCCAAGCCGCCATGGCCGGCATGATGGTCAACACCGGGCCGATGAAGAACAAGCCTTTGTTGGCTGCCGCAGGCACCAGAATTTCCTTGCCCAGCAACTTCATCGCATCCGCGATAGGTTGCAACAAGCCCATGGGGCCGACACGGTTGGGTCCCAGACGAACCTGCATCCAACCCAGGAACTTGCGCTCCCACAGCGTCAGGTAGGCAACCGCGCCCATCAGGGGCAAGACCACCACCACGATCTTGATGATGGTCCAGACCACCGGCCACAGCACGGTAGCCCAGAGCGTTGCCGCGAACAGGCCTGCGCCTGCATTGAAAATTGCATCAATCATGCCCGTGCCTCCTGAGCAGAAGTCTGGGTCGCAACGCCGCGCCCATCGGCAGTCAACTGCAGCGAAGTGGACCTGCGCACCAGGCCGTCCAGCTGGTAGATCGAGGCAACCACGGGTTCGGTGACAGCGGGATTCACATCAATGGAACTGCCCGTGCTGTTACCCAGGCGGGTCGCAGGCACGAATTCAGGTACCGCACCGTTGTCCGCGTGCATGGCCGTGAGTACATCCTGGGCCGACTCGAATTCAAAACCGGGCAGGCCCAGCAAGTTGGCCAGCACACGGATGACCTTCCATGCCGGACGGGCCTCGGCCAGCGGCCGCACCACGGCGTAAAAACTTTGCACACGCCCTTCGGCATTGACGAAGGTGCCTGCCGTTTCAGTGAAGGGGGCGATCGGCAACAGCACATCGCTGAAGGCCTGATTGGTCTTGAACGGGCTCAGTGTCACCACCATCTCCGCCTGACCCAATGCCGCGGCTGCCAGCACACCGGCCGCGCTGTCGTGCACAGGCTCGGTATTCAGCAAAATAGCAGCCTTGAGTCCACCGGACAACATTTGCCCGGCGTTCAGACCACCTTCGCCGGGAACGGCGCGCGCCACCTGGGCACCCACCGTGTTGGCAGCTTCGGTCAGATAGCCCACCGTGGCACCGGTTTGCTGCGCAATCCAGTTGGCCAGCGCGAGCAGGCTGGAGGCCTTTGCATGGTGTGCAGCCGCGTTGCCCAGCAAAATGGATTTGCGTTCACCGCCGAGCAGGCTGTGTGCAATGGCCTGCGCCGTTGCGTTGGCAGAACCGGCAACGGGGGCAACAACGCCCTTCTCTGCGGCAATAGCGGCGGCGATATCGGCCAGCGCCTGCGCCCATTGGGCGGAAGGAACGCTCAGCGTATTGGCAACTGGCAGTGCCCAGTCCAGGGCCTGCGCATTTAGTGCGCTCACTTCGCAGCCCAGTTTGGTCGCCTGGCGTATGCGCTGTGCAAACAGGGGGTGGTCTTTGCGCAGGTTGGAACCCACCACCAGCACACGATCCAGATGGGATAGCGATGCGATAGAGGTACCCAGGTAGCGGGCCTTGTCAGAGACTTCAAACTCGGCATTGCGCAAGCGGTAATCGATGTTCTGGCTACCCAGACCACGCACCAGTGCGCCGGCCAGATGCAGCTCTTCGAGTGTGCTGTGCGGGCTGACCAGCGCGCCTATGGACTTGGCACCATGGTTGGCCTTGATCTGCTTGAGACCATTGGCCACGTATTCCAAAGCGGTTTGCCAGTCGACAGTCTTCCACTCGCCGCCCTGCTTAATCATGGGCGCCGTCAAACGGTCGTCGCTGCTGAGCGCTTCGTAGGAAAAACGGTCACGGTCAGCAATCCAGCATTCATTGACCGCTTCGTTTTCCAGCGGCACCACGCGCATCACCTTGTTGTTCTTGACCTGGATGACCAGATTGGAACCGGTGGAATCATGGGGGCTGACCGACTTGCGGCGCGACAGTTCCCAGGTACGGGCACTGTAGCGGAAGGGCTTGCTGGTGAGCGCGCCCACCGGACAGATATCGATCATGTTGCCCGAAAGCTCGGAGTCGATGGACTGGCCGATAAAGGTTTCAATCTCGGCATGCTCGCCGCGATGGGACATGCCCAACTCCATCACACCGGCCACTTCCTGACCAAAGCGCACACAACGCGTGCAGTGGATGCAACGGCTCATTTCCTCCATGGAAATCAGCGGGCCGACATCCTTGTGGAACACCACGCGCTTTTCTTCTTCGTAGCGCGAAGAAGTACCGCCATAGCCAACGGCCAGATCCTGCAGCTGGCATTCACCACCCTGGTCACAAATCGGGCAGTCCAGCGGGTGGTTGATAAGCAGAAACTCCATCACCGACTTTTGCGCCTTGATGGCCTTGTCGCTCTTGGTGCGCACGATCATGCCTTGCGTCACCGGCGTGGCACACGCCGGCATGGGCTTGGGCATCTTTTCCACGTCGACCAGGCACATACGGCAGTTGGCCGCAATGCTCAGCTTCTTGTGGTAGCAGAAATGGGGGATGTAGGTTCCAGCTTTGTCGGCCGCATGCATCACCATGCTGCCTTCAGAGATTTCAACCTTTTTACCGTCGAGTTCGATTTCAATCATGGGGTAACTCGCTTATGCGGCGGTGGCCGTGACCATACAGGTCTTGTGCTCAATGTGATGCACAAATTCGTGGCGGAAATGCTTGATCATGGCGCGCACCGGCATGGCCGCTGCATCACCCAGGGCGCAGATGGTGCGGCCCATGATGTTCTCGGCCACGTTGTCGAGCAGGTCCAGATCGGCCGCGCGGCCTTGGCCGCCTTCGATGCGATCCACCACACGCGACAACCAGCCCGTGCCTTCACGGCAGGGTGTGCACTGGCCACAGGATTCGTGTGCGTAAAAGTAGCTCAGACGTTGCAGGGCCTTGACCATGCAGCGACTGTCGTCGATCACGATCACCGCACCCGAACCCAACATGGAGCCGGCCTTGGCGATGGAGTCATAGTCCATGGTGCATTCCATGATGATGGAAGCAGGCAACACGGGTGAAGACGACCCGCCGGGAATGACGGCCTTGAGTGTGCGCCCCTTGCGCACGCCACCAGCGAGTTCGAGCAGCTTGGCAAACGGCGTACCCATGGGCACTTCGTAGTTGCCGGGCATTTCCACGTCACCGCTGACCGAGTAGATCTTGGTGCCGCCGTTGTTGGGTTTGCCACATTCGAGGTAGGCCTGGGCACCGTTGCGGATGATCCAGGGAACAGCCGCAAAGGTTTCCGTGTTGTTGATGGTGGTGGGCTTGCCGTACATGCCAAAGCTGGCCGGGAATGGTGGCTTGAAGCGGGGCTGGCCCTTCTTGCCTTCCAGCGATTCCAGCAGTGCAGTTTCTTCACCGCAGATATAGGCGCCAAAGCCATGCGCTGCGTGCAACTGGAAGCTGAATTCACTGCCCAGGATCTTGTCACCCAGGTAACCTGCCGCGCGAGCTTCTTCCAAGGCTTCTTCGAAGCGATCGTAGGCCGAAAAAATCTCGCCGTGAATGTAGTTGTAGCCAACTGTCACACCCATGGCATAGGCGGCGATGATCATGCCTTCAATCACGATGTGCGGATTGAATTGCAGAATGTCGCGGTCCTTGCAGGTACCGGGCTCGCCTTCGTCGGAGTTGCAGACCAGGTACTTTTGGCCCGGGAACTTGCGCGGCATGAAGCTCCACTTCAGGCCGGTTGGAAAACCAGCGCCGCCACGTCCGCGCAGTGCGGATTCCTTGACGGTGGCAATCACCTGATCCTGGGTCAGACCGGCAATACCGGTCTCGGCATTCGGTGCCGAGCCATCCTTGCCCAGAACCTTGCGCAGGGCTTGGTAACCGCCGCGTGATTCGTAGTCTTTCAGGCGCCAGTTGGAGCCATTCAATCCTGCGTAAATCTGCGGATTGATGTGGCGATCATGGAAACAGGTTTGTACGCCGGTAGCGGCGAACTGGTCGATGATGTCCTGTGCGCTCATGCCTTGCCTTCCGCGGCACGAATGCCGTCAACCAACTGGTCCAGCTTGTCATCCGACATGAAGCTGCACATCTTGCGGTCATTCACCAGCAGCACCGGCGAATCGGCACAGGCGCCCAGGCATTCGCTTTGCTGCAGGGTGAACAGGCCATCTGCCGTGGTCTCGCCCATATGGATGCCCAGCTTCTTTTCCAGATGGTGCAAGGCCCTTTGACCGTCACGCAACTGGCAAGGCAAGTTGGTACAGACATTGAGCTTGAACTTGCCAACCGGCCGCTGGTTGTACATGTTGTAGAAGCTGGTGACCTCGTGCACCGCCATGGGTGCCATGCCGAGGTAATCGGCCACGACTTTTTCACTGTCCGGGCTGACATAGCCCAGCTCTTGCTGAACAATGCTGAGGCAGGCCATGACGGCCGACTGCTTCTGGTCAGCGGGGTACTTGGCAACTTCTTTGGCGAAGCGCGCTTTGGTGGCGTCGGAGATCATCGATCAATCTCTCCAAAAACAATATCGATAGTGCCAATCACGGCAACGGCGTCGGCAATCATGTGTCCACTGGCCAATTCGTTGAGGCCGGACAGGTGCACAAAACCGGGTGGTCGAATCTTCAGGCGGTAAGGCTTGTTGGCACCGTCGCTGACGATATAGATGCCGAACTCGCCCTTGGGATGTTCCACGGCGGCATAGGCCTCGCCTTCGGGCACGCGGAAGCCTTCGGAGAACAGCTTGAAGTGGTGAATCAACTCTTCCATGCTGGTCTTCATGGACTCGCGCGAAGGAGGTGCTACCTTGTGGTTGTCGGTTATCACCGGACCGGGGTTGGCGCGCAGCCAGGTCACGCATTGCTTGATGATGTCGTTGGACTGCTTCATCTCTTCCATGCGGACCAGGTAGCGGTCGTACACGTCCCCGGTTCTGCCTACAGGGATATCGAAGTCCAATTGGTCGTACACGTCGTAGGGCTGCTTCTTGCGCAGGTCCCAGGCGATTCCGGAGCCGCGCAACATCGGGCCGGTGAAGCCCATGTTCAGGGCACGCTCGGGTGTCACGATGCCGATGTCCACGGTGCGCTGCTTCCAGATGCGGTTGTCGGTCAACAGCGTGTGGTACTCCGCCAGACAGGCCGGGAAACGCGTGGTGAAATCATCGATGTAATCCAGCAGGGAACCCTGGCGATTGCGGTTCATTTCGGCCATGCCCTTGGCATTGCGCACCTTGCTGGCCTTGAACTGCGGCATGGTTTCCGGCAGATCGCGGTATACACCGCCCGGACGGAAATAAGCTGCATGCATGCGCGCGCCGCTGACGGCTTCGTACATGTCAAACAGGTCTTCACGTTCACGGAAGGTGTAGATCAGAATCGTGGAACTACCCAGATCGTTGCCATGCGAACCCAGCCACATCAGGTGGTTCAGCAGCCGGGTGATTTCAGCAAACATCACGCGGATGTATTTGGCCCGCACCGGCACGTCAATGCCCAGCAACTTTTCAATCGCCAGACAATACGCGTGCTCGCTGCACATCATGGACACGTAATCGAGCCGGTCCATGTAGGGCAGTGACTGGATATAGGTCTTGGTCTCGGCCAGCTTTTCAGTGGCGCGGTGCAGCAGACCGATATGCGGGTCGGCGCGCTGGATGACTTCGCCATCGAGCTCCAGCACCAGGCGCAGCACGCCGTGCGCCGCCGGATGCTGCGGACCAAAGTTGAGGGTGTAGTTCTTGATTTCAGCCATGCGTCAATCTGCTTATTGCAGGCCCCCGTATTTGTCTTCGCGAATCACACGCGGGGTGATCTCACGTGCTTCAATGCTCACCGGCTGGTACACCACGCGCGCCTGCTCGGCGTCGTAGCGCATTTCGACATAGCCTTCGGTAGGAAAATCCTTGCGGAAGGGATGACCGATAAAACCGTAGTCTGTCAAAATGCGGCGCAGGTCTTCATGACCCTCAAAAACAATGCCAAAGAGATCAAACGCTTCGCGCTCGAACCAATTGGCCGTCGTCCAGAGTTTGCTCACACTGGCTACCAGCGGCATGCCATCATCGGGCGCAAACACCTTGAGGCGCAGGCGCTGATTCAAGGCCACCGACAGCAAATGCGTTACCACGCAAAAACGGCGCCCCTGATAGTCCCCGTTCTTGTACTCCGAGTAATCCACGCCACACAAATCAATGAGCTGCTCAAACTGGCAACCCGCCGTGTCGCGCAGCAATTGCGCAGCCAGCAGGTAATCGGCTGCAGCAACCTCAACGGTCACCTCACCGAGTG
>CANBTQ010000118.1 GCA_947372425.1 Comamonadaceae bacterium
CGCCACCAACTGGTGGTGACGGGTGATGCGGCTGACACGCTGGCGGCCACCGGCGGCTTTGTCGACACCGGCCTGACCGCCATCCTCAACGGCCACACCTACGAGGTCTACAACCAGGGCAACAACGCGCAGTTGCTGGTGGAGTTGGGTATCAACCGCACGGCGGTGATGTGAGGGCCTGAAGCCAACCTGTTATCGAAACAGGGCAAGTCAGCATCATTTAATTGGAGCTACAATTAAATGATGCTGACGGTTGTTGAAACACCTATCTTCCGGCGCATGGTGTCGGGCATATGGAGTGACGCCGAGCGCGAAGCGTTCATTGTGTTTATCAGTGCGCACCCGCTCGCTGGTGATGTGATCACTGGTGCAGAAGGTCTGCGCAAGGTGCGCTGGAAGCGTGAGGGCATGGGCAAAAGCGGCGGCACCAGAGTCATTTACTACACGCGACTGGCCAATGGCGAGTTGGTTCTGGTTGCGATCTACGCCAAAGCCAAGTTCGACAACATGCCAACCGAAGTTCTGAAGTCATGGAAGGATGCCTACGATGCCTAAAGTAAAAATGGATGCGGAAATGACGGCCTTTGCGGCGGATGTGCTGGCATCCATTGGACAGGCCAAACGCGGCGAAGCAGCACGCGTGCACACGCCCAAAGATATTGCCGTTTATAAAAGCCGTGGCCGCCCTGCCGGTACGGTCAAGGGCGACAGCAAGCAAGCCGTCACGATCCGCTACAGCCCCGATGTGATCTCTGCATTCCGTGCAACCGGTAGCGGATGGCAGGCGCGCATGAACGATGCGTTGAAGGAGTGGCTGCAAACCCACTCGGCGGCCTGACCCGCCCGCAGCATCCGCTCAGGCCACCCGCTCCAGAATCAGCACCACGAAAAAGCCCAGGCCGGCCAGCACCACCCACTTCAGGCCCATCAGGCCGATGCGCTTGTAGCGCTCCTGGCCGGTGGCAATGTAGAGGCCGAAGCTGGCGATGAGGCCCAGCGAGAACAGCATCATCAGCCAGCGAAAGATCAGCATGGTGTGCCTCGTTGTTTACCAGGCACGCGCCGGCTGGGCAAAACCGGCCGGGGCCTGTTTGGCATCTTCGAAGGTAACCACGTCCCAGCACTCGGGATGGGCCAGCAGCTCACGCAAGAGCTTGTTGTTCATGGCGTGGCCGGAGCGGAAAGCCGAGTAGCTGGCCAGCAGCGGTTTGCCCACCAGGTACAGGTCGCCCATGGCGTCGAGGATCTTGTGCTTCACAAACTCGTCGTCATAGCGCAGGCCGTCGGCATTGAGCACCTTGTAGTCGTCCATGACGATGGCGTTGTCCAGCCCGCCGCCCAGGGCCAGGCCGTTGGCGCGCATCATCTCCACGTCCTTGGTGAAGCCGAAGGTGCGGGCACGCGCGATGTCGCGCGAGTACGAGCCGGTGCTGAGGTCAAACTCCACGCGCTGGCCGGTGGAGTCCACCGCCGGGTGGTTGAAGTCAATCTCAAAGCTGAGCTTGTAGCCATGGAAGGGGGCCAGGCGCGCCCACTTTTCGTTGGCGCCTGCGCCTTCGCGCACCTCCACCGGCTTGAGCAGGCGGATAAAGCGGCGCGGCGCGTTTTGCAGCTCGATGCCGGCGCTTTGCAGCAGGAACACAAAGGAGGCGGCCGAGCCGTCGAGGATAGGGATCTCTTCGGCCGTGATGTCCACATACAGGTTGTCCACGCCCAGGCCGCAGCAAGCCGACATCAGATGCTCCACCGTCAGCACCTTGGCATTGCCCTGGGACAGGGTGGAGGCCATGCGCGTGTCGGTGACGGCCTCGGCCGAGACCGCAATCTCCACCACCTGCGGCAGATCGATACGGCGGAACACAATGCCGGTATCGGGGGCAGCCGGGCGCAGCGTGATTTCCACACGTTGGCCGCTGTGCAGGCCCACGCCGACGGCATGGGTGAGGGACTTGAGGGTTCTTTGTTTGAGCACGGGGTGATTTTAAGGGGTGTAGCCCATAGCAAAGTGTCTCTAGGTGGCCGCCATCAACGATACGTTGGCCTGCAGTTCGTCCCAGGGGGCCGTCAGCTTGCGGCCATCCCGCTGAAGCAGTCCGGCCGCTTCCAACAGGGCTACATCCTTGTGCACGTTTTTGTAATCGCGTTGGAGCGCCTGCGACAGCGCACGCACGCTGCCGGCCCCGTGTTGACGCACGTGGCGCAGCAGGTCCAGGCGGCGCGGGGAGAGTGCATCCAGCATCGTCTGCACGTCCAGGAACGTCACATGGGTTTCTGAGACTTTCTTGCCGGAGGCTGCACGGTTCCAGGCGCCAGCAAAACGATTGCCCATGTCGGCCAGACTGCCAACGCGCACTTGAACCTTATTCGTGGTGCTCATTTTTCACCCTTTCAACATCAGCTAAAAAGTCAGCCACCAACTGTTCAACGCTGACAAACTTGTAACGGGATTCCACCCCGTGCACATGCTTATGGTCGCCCTTGCCGCGCTCGTTGTCGTACCCGACAAGCCGTCTGCCATCTCGTCCATACAACAGGCTGTGCTTCAGCCCGTGTGGTCGCTCTGGTGAGGCTTTTGGCAATTGCCACAGGGTCATTTCGATGGTGGCCCCATCCGGCAAAACAGCTTTGTCGTAGAAAATTCGCGTTGCCGGCATATGGTCACTCTAACCATCATTAATCATGGTGTCAACAGCCATACATTGCAGCCCAAACCTATGGCCAAGGCTCCGGATCAGCATCTGCGTCTGGCGGCCCGCCCAACGCAAAACGCGCACGCTACGGGACGTAGCGTGCGCGCCAGGGTTGGCAACGCCAGTGCGTTGCAGCTCCGTGCTTAGTCGGCTTGCTTGCGCAAAAACGCCGGGATCTCGTAGTCGTCCATGCCGCCACTCGACAGCGCATCCACACGCGCCGCCGCCTGCGTGCGGTTGGTGCGCCACACGCTGGGGGTGGCCATGCCGGCGTAGTCGGGCTGGGCGTTGCCGACACCGGCCGGCGCTGCGTTTTGCACGCCCACGGCGTTGTTCAGCGTGGGGATGTTGAAGGGCACGTTGTCGGTGCCGGTGCGCAGCATCGGGGTCTGCACCACTTGCATGGGCGGGCGGGCGCGCTGGCCGTTGCGGGACAGGCCGGTGGCCACCACGGTGACGCGGATTTCGTCGCCCAGGCTGTCGTCGTTGGCGGTGCCGTAGATCACATGCGCATCGGGCGAAGCAAAGGCGCGGATGGTGTTCATGGCCAGCTTGGATTCGGACAGCTTCAAGGAACCCTTGGCAGCGGTGATCAGCACCAGCACACCCTTGGCGCCGGACAGGTCAATGCCTTCGAGCAGCGGGCAGGCCACGGCCTGCTCGGCAGCGATGCGGGCGCGGTCCGGGCCCTTGGCCATGGCGGTGCCCATCATGGCTTTGCCGGGCTCGCCCATGACGGTGCGCACGTCTTCAAAGTCGACGTTCACATGGCCGGGCACGTTGATGATTTCGGCAATGCCGCCGACGGCGTTTTTCAGCACGTCGTTGGCCTGGGCAAAAGCCTCTTCCTGGCTGACGTCGTCGCCCAGCACTTCGAGCAGCTTTTCGTTCAGCACCACGATCAGGGAGTCCACATTGGCTTCGAGTTCGGTCAGGCCGGCGTCGGCATTGCTCATGCGGCGTCCGCCTTCAAAGTCGAAGGGCTTGGTCACCACGCCGACGGTGAGGATGCCCATCTCCTTGGCCACGCGGGCAATGATGGGGGCCGCACCGGTGCCGGTGCCGCCGCCCATGCCGGCGGTGATGAAGAGCATGTGCGCGCCTTCGATGGCTTCGCGGATGGCGGACTCGGCCATTTCGGCGGCTTCACGGCCCTTGTCGGGCTTGCTGCCGGCACCCAGGCCGGAGGCGCCGAGCTGAATCGTCTTGTGCGCGGAGCTGCGTGACAGGGCTTGCGCATCGGTGTTGGCGCAGATGAATTCCACGTTGTCCACATAGGACTGGATCATGTGCTCGACCGCATTGCCGCCACCGCCGCCGACGCCGATTACCTTGATCTGGGTGCCTTGGTTAAAAGCTTCTTCTTCAATCATTTCGATGGCCATGTGTGTTACTCCTGAATGTCAAATGTACGTGAATAAATGTTGTGTTTTGCTTCGCAATTGCCTTTTGTAGGTCACCTTGGTGGATCTACGCATCGCCATCGCCCCTGCGGGCTGCGGGACCGTGCCCCCACGCTTGCCGCTTCGCGTACTGCGCTGCCCCCCGAGGGGGCCTTCGCGCCCTGGGGCGGCCCGGCGGCGCTCATGCCAACTTTCAGGTTTTGCATGGTTAAAAGTTCCCGATGAACCAGTCCTTGATGCCGCCAAAGGCGGTCTTCATGGACCCTTGTTTTTGTGCCACCTTGAAGCCGCGCATGCGGCCCAGGCGGGCTTCTTCGAGCAGGCCCATGACGGTGGCGGCGCGCGGCTGGGCCACCATGTCGGACAGGGCACTGCGGTACTGGGGGATGCCCCGGCGCACCGGCTTCAAGAAGATGTCTTCGGCCAGCTCCACCATGCCGGGCATGATGCAGCTGCCACCGGTGAGCACAATGCCGCTGGACAGCACTTCTTCAAAGCCCGACTCGCGCATCACCTGGTTGACCAGCGAGAAGATTTCTTCGATGCGCGGCTCGATCACGCCGGCCAGTGCCTGGCGGCTGAGCATGCGCGGGCCGCGGTCACCCAGACCGGGCACTTCCACCTGCGTCTCGGGGTCCACCAGCAGCTGCTTGGCGTGGCCGGACTCGACCTTGATGTCTTCGGCATCCTTGGTGGGGGTGCGCAGGGCCATGGCAATGTCGCTGGTGATCAGGTCACCGGCAATCGGGATCACGGCGGTGTGGCGGATGGCGCCGTTGGTGAAGATGGCCACGTCGGTGGTCCCGGCGCCAATGTCCACCATGGCCACGCCCAGGTCGCGCTCGTCCTTGGTCAGCACCGACAGGCTGCTGGCCAGGGGGTTGAGCATGAGCTGGTCCACTTCCAGGCCACAACGGCGCACGCACTTGATGATGTTCTCGGCAGCGGTCTGCGCGCCGGTGACGATGTGCACCTTGGCCTCCAGCCGGATGCCGCTCATGCCGATGGGCTCGCGCACGTCCTGGCCGTCGATGATGAACTCCTGCGGCTCCACCAGCAGCAGGCGCTGGTCGGTGGAGATGTTGATGGCCTTGGCCGTCTCCACCACACGGGCCACGTCGGCCTGCGTCACCTCGCGGTCTTTCACCGCCACCATGCCGCTGCTGTTGATGCCGCGGATGTGGCTGCCGGTGATGCCGGTGTAGACACGGGTGATCTTGCAGTCGGCCATCAGCTCGGCTTCTTTCAGCGCGGCCTGGATGCTCTGCACCGTGGCGTCGATGTTGACCACCACGCCGCGCTTGAGGCCGTTGCTGGGCGCCACGCCCAGGCCGGCCAGCTTGAGCTCGCCACCGGGCATGATTTCGGCCACCACCACCATCACTTTGGAGGTGCCGATGTCCAGTCCGACTACCAGGTCTTTGTATTCTTTAGCCATAAGTTCACCTGCTTGTGTTTTCCATTATTTTTTTGCCACATCCGTCTGCGTGGTGCTGACACCGCGCAGCCGGATGGCATATCCGTTTTCATGCCGCAAATCGGCCGACTCAATCGCACTGGCCTGGCGCCCGTAGCGCGATACCACCTGGGTCAGCGTCTTCAGAAAGCGCTCCACGCGGGGCAGCACTTCATCCGGGCCGCCGCGCCCCAGTTCAATCTCGGCACCGGCATCCAGACGCAGGCTCCAGCTGCCCCGGCCGGACAGCGCCAACTGTTCCACCTGCATGTCCATGGCGGCAAACAGGGGCTGCGTGGCGCGGTACATGGCCAGCACCTCGGGGCCTGTGCCCTCCGGGCCGCTGAGCATGGGCAGGCCGTCCTGATCGACCTCGCCCAGGTTGGCCTCGAACACTTCACCAAAGCTGTTGACCAGGCGGGCATCGCCCTCGCCGCCCCACAGGGCCACGGGCTGGTGCTCCTGCAGGCTCACCCGCAGGCGATTCGGAAAATCGCGGTGCACGATGGCGCGGCGCACCCAGGGTGCGCCCTCAAAGGCGGTGCGCGCACGCGCCAGGTCGACCGTGAAGAAGGTGCCGGCAATGCGCGGTGCCACATTGGCGCGCAGCGTCACGCTGTTGTTGTGGCGGGTGTCACCGGTGACGGTGATGCCCTGGATGTCAAAGGCCGTGGCCCGTGTGAACACCCGCACGGCGGCTATCGCGCAGAGGCCGACAAACACCAGCACCAGCACGGCAACCGTGAGGTTCATGAGTTTGACGTCCACGGGCGTAGCCAGCACTGATTTCATGGCATGGACCTCGCATCCAGCGTGGCACTTTGCAGCAGCTGCACGCACAGGTCTTCGTAGCTGATGCCGGCAGCCTTGGCCGACATGGGCACCAGGGAGTGGCCGGTCATGCCGGGCGAGGTGTTGATCTCCAGCAGATAGGGCTTGCGGGTGCGGCCATCAATCATCACGTCGGCACGCGCCCAGCCGCGGCAGCGCAGCACCTGGTAGGCGTGGCGCACCAGGGTGGCAATGGCTTCTTCTTCGCCATCGGGCAGTCCGGCGGGCACCAGGTATTGGGTGACGTCGGTGAAGTATTTGTTCTGGTAGTCGTAATTGCCGTCGGGTGCCACGATGCGGATCAGGGGCAGCGATTGCGGTGCATCGGCAGCGCCCAGCACCGGGCAGGTGACTTCGTCGCCGGCAATGAATTGCTCGCACAGCACTTCCACATCGTGCTGCGCGGCCAGCGCATAGGCAGCCTCGCACTGGTCGGCGCTGAGCACCTTGGTGAAGCCGATGCTGGAGCCTTCGCGCGCCGGTTTGACGATCATGGGCGCGCCCAGTTCGGCAAAGGCTGCACGGGTTTGCGCGCCGCTGCTGACCTGCACCCAGGCCGGGGTGGACAGGCCTTCAAAACGCCAGATGCGCTTGGTCATGACCTTGTCCATGGAGATGGCCGAGGCCATGACGCCCGAGCCGGTGTAGGGAATACCCAGCAGTTCCAGCGCGCCCTGCACCGTGCCGTCTTCACCAAAGCGGCCATGCAGCGCGATGAAGCAGCGCGCAAAGCCTTCGCGTTTGAGTTCGTCCAGTGCGCGCTCGGACGGATCAAAGGCATGCGCATCCACCCCCTTGGACAACAAGGCCTTGAGCACGCCGCTGCCGGACATCAGCGACACCTCGCGCTCGGCGGAGGCGCCGCCCATGAGCACGGCCACTTTGCCAAATTCTGATGTGAGCTGGCTCATACGCTGGCACCTTTCACTGTAAGCATGTCTGCAACTTTGCCTGGCACCGCGCCTATGGAGCCGGCGCCCATGCACAGCAGCACATCGCCGTCGCGGGCGTTGTCTATGGCCGCCTGCGGCATGGCCAGGATGTCGTCCACAAAAATCGGCTCGACCTTGCCGGCAATGCGCAGCGCCCGTGCCAGGGCGCGGCCATCGGCGGCGACGATAGGCGCCTCGCCGGCGGCATAGACCTCGCCCAGCAGCACCGAATCGGCCGCGGCAATCACCTTGACGAAGTCGTCAAAGCAGTCGCGCGTGCGGCTGTAGCGGTGCGGCTGAAAGGCCAGCACCAGGCGCCGGCCCGGAAAGGCACCACGGGCGGCGGCCAGCGTGGCAGCCATCTCGACGGGGTGGTGGCCGTAGTCGTCAATCACGGTGACGGTGCCGCCCTGGGGCAGGGGCAGGTCGCCATAGCGCTGGAAGCGCCGGCCCACACCACGGAATTCGGCCAGGGCCTTCTGCACGGCGGCGTCTTCAATGTTCAGCTCCACCGCCACGGCAATCGCCGACAGGGCGTTGAGCACGTTGTGCAGGCCCGGCAGGTTGAGCACCACGTCCATGTCCGGCAGCACCACGCCGTTGCGGCGCTGCACGGTGAAGTGCATTTGCGCACCCACGGCGCGCACGTTGATGGCACGCACCTGGGCCTGCTCGTTGAAGCCGTAGCTGGTGATCGGGCAGGTGACGTCGTTGACGATGTCGCGCACGGCGGCATCGTCGGTACACAGAATGGCCGTGCCGTAAAAGGGCATGCGGTGCAGGAAATCGACGAAGGCCTTCTTCAAATTGTTGAAGTCGTGGCCATAGGTTTCCATGTGGTCGGCGTCGATATTGGTCACCACCGCCATCACCGGCAGCAGGTTCAAAAAGGACGCATCCGACTCGTCGGCTTCCACCACGATGTAGTCGCCGCTGCCCAGGCGCGCATTGGCACCGGCGCTGTTCAGCCGCCCGCCGATCACAAAGGTCGGGTCCAGCCCGGCCTGGGCCAGCACGCTGGCCACCAGGCTGGTGGTGGTGGTCTTGCCATGGGTGCCGGCAATGGCAATGCCCTGCTTCAGGCGCATCAGCTCGGCCAGCATCAATGCACGCGGCACGATGGGGATGTGCATCTCGCGGGCACGCACCACCTCGGGGTTGTCGGACTGCACCGCAGTCGAGGTGACCACGGCATCA
>CANBTQ010000119.1 GCA_947372425.1 Comamonadaceae bacterium
CCCAGCCGTGCCACACCAAAAGCCAGGTTGCCCGAGCTGCCGCCCAGGTACTTGGCCATGCTGCGCGCGTCTTCGAGTTTGGAGCCGAACTGCTCGGCATACAGGTCCACCGCCAGGCGCCCCAGGCAGGCCAGGTCGTAGCTGCGACCGACAGGGAAATTCAAGGTACTCATGGCGAGTGTTCCATCAGAAAGGGTAAATAGGCTGTCGGCTGGCTGGTGGCCCCTGCCGACACGCAGACGGCCACCGACCTGCGTGCGACTGACGCGCAATTATAAAGAAAAACATTTCCTGAGTAATAATTTTTTAGAAAGTATTTTCCTTTTAAGGGTAAATCCCGAGTCGACCGGTGCACCGCTGCCGGCCTGCACGCACTGGCGCTGGCGCAGCGGCCCTAGGCCTTCCACTGCGGCTGCTGTTGCCAGCGCTGCAGCCACTGGTCGAAGTCGGCCGCCGCCATCGGGTGACCGATGCCAAAGCCCTGCGCCAGCTCACAACCCATGGCCAGCAGGCGCTGGCCATGGGCCTGTGTCTCCACGCCCTCGGCCAGCACCTTGCGTGCAAAGGCGCTGGCCAGGCCGATGACACTTTGCACGATCGCCAGGTCGCTGCTGTCTTCCAGCATGTCGCGCACAAAGGATTGGTCGATCTTGAGCACTTCGGCCGGCAGGTGCTTCAGGTAGGTCAGCGACGAGTAGCCGGTGCCGAAGTCATCCAGCGCAAAGCCCACGCCAATGGCGCGGCACTGGTTCATCACCTTGCCGGTCATGGAGATGTCCTGCAGCGCGCTGGTCTCCAGCACCTCCAGTTGCAGCTGTGAGGCCGGCACGGCGCTGTGGGCCTGCAGCAGTGCCTGCAGGCGCTGCGTGAAGTCGGCTTGCTGCAGCTGGTAGGCGCCGATGTTCACACTCACCGCCATCGCATGGCCGGCCTGACGCCACCGGTCCATCTGGGCCAGCGCCGTGTCAATCACCCATTCCCCGATCGCCACGCTCAGGGGGTTGTCGTCCGCATCCGGCAGAAACACCAGCGGCGCGAGCAGGCCGCGCTGCGGGTGCTGCCAGCGTATCAGTGCCTCGACGCCTACCACCTGCTGGGTGCGCATATTGATCTTGGGCTGGTAATACAGCACAAACTCCTGGCGTTCCAGGGCCTGGCGCATCTGGCTCAGACGTGCCTGGTGGCCCTGCACGGCCTCGTCGTGCTCCAGGTCAAACAGCTGGAAGCGGTTTTTTCCGGACTGCTTGGCCTGGTACATGGCCTGGTCGGCGTGGCGCATCAGCAGGTCCGGGTCGGAGCCGTCCAGCGGGTAGACGGTCACTCCGATGCTGGCGGACACCTGGACCTGCTTGTCACCCACGGTGATTTTTTCGGCCGCCACCTGCAGCAGGCGCCGCAGCACCGGCTCACACTCCACCACGCTGTCCAGGTCCACCAGGATTGCCGCAAACTCGTCACCACCGATGCGCGCCAGCGTGTCGCCATCGCGCAGCGTGGACTTCATGCGTCCGGCCAGCGCAATGAGCAACTGGTCGCCCACATCGTGTCCGTGGCTGTCGTTGATGGCCTTGAAGCCGTCCAGGTCCAGGTAGGCTACCGCCACAAACTGGCTGCGCCGCTGGCATTGGGCAATCGCCTGCTGCAGCCGGTCGGCCAGCAGCACGCGGTTGGGCAGTTCGGTCAGCGCGTCAAAGTGGGCAATGTGTTCGAGCTGCTTGTTGTGCTCCATCATCGGCGTGATGTCGGTGAACAGGGCCACGTAATAGCTCAGCTGGCCCTTGCCGTCATTGACCGCACTGACGGTCTGCAACTCGGCATAGACCTCGCCATTCTTGCGCCGGTTCCAGACCTCGCCATGCCAGTGGCCATCGCGCTTGAGCACCTGCCACAGGGTGGCGTAATACTCGGCGCCCTGGCGGCCGGACTTGAGGATGCGGGGGTTCTGCCCCAGGGCCTCCTCGCGTGCGTAGCCGGTAATGCGGGTGAACGCATTGTTGACCTCGATGATGCGGCCATCCGGGTCGGTGATCATGATGGCCTCGCGGGAGTGGCTGAACACGCTGGCCGCCAGTTGCAGCCGCTCCTCCGCATGTTTCTTGTCCGTGATGTCCTGCACGGCAGAGATGAAATACAGCGGTGCGCCGGCGGCATCGCGCAGCAGGTGTGACGACAGGCTGGCCCACACCGTATGGCCCAATTTGTGGGTGTAGCGCTTTTCCACCCGGTAATGGGCCAGCTCACCCTGCAGCATGCGCGCCACGTGCCGGCTGTCGGTGGGCAGATCCTCGGCCAGGGTGAGGCGCTGATAGTCAAAGCCCTGGCCCAGAATCTCGTCCCGCGTATAGCCCAGCAGGTTGCAAAAATACTGGTTGATCTGCAAAAACCGGCCCTGGGGCGACACCTGGGCAATGCCCACGGCGGCATTGTCAAACACGGCCCGGAACAGGGCCTCGCTCTCCTCGATCACGCGGTTCTTCTCCGCGGTCTCGGCGTGGAAGCGGGCAAACAGGGTGCGGGACCAGCGGGCAAATGCATACGAGGCCGCCAGGCCGGAGCCCAGTGCCAGCACCATGGCCACCATCAGCTGCGTCCATTGCGCATGGGCCAGGCCCGACAGGTGGGACAACTCCTCCTGCAGTGCACCCTGCAGCTCGTCGTCCTCAATGGTCGCAATCAGGGTCCAGCCCCAGGGCTCGACGCGCTGCACCAGCGCGGTCTTGGCAAACTGCCGGTCGACACCCGGAATCGTCCAGCGGTAGTGCACCACGCCACCACCCCGTGCCGCCTTGTCCATGAGTTGCTCCAGGGCGACTTGCTGCGCGCTGCCGAACTCCTTGTAATGGAGCCCCTCCCGGCTGGCGTCGGAGGGCGACAGCAGCAAGGTGCCGTCGCGGTCCATGACGCCGATGTAGCCACTCTTGCCAAAGCGCTGCGTGCGCAGCCGGCTGATGGCTTCGCGCTTTTGCGTCTGCTCCCACTTGTAGGTGTAGTCGCCCGTGCCGATCAGCCAGTTGAAGGGCTTGAACAGCTCCACATAGGCCAGCTTGTCATCCATCAGCTTGGGGTTGTCGGGCGTGTACCAGCGGTAGCTGGAATAGCCCTCGCCACTGGGCTTGCGGGCCGCCTCTATCAGTCCGCGCATGATGAAATGCCCCTGGTCATCGCGGTTGTTCAGGTTGGTGCTGCCCTCGAGCTGCGGTGCGGTGGGCAGCAGGATGAATTTGCCGTTCAGGTCATCGATGAAGTAGTAGCCCCGGCCGTCGTAAAAGCGCGCGTTGCGCAGCGCTTCAATGATGGAGCGCCCGACCTCCGCTGCCGGTTTGTACTGGATCTCGCGCTGGTAAATGGACTGCGCGATCTGCATGGCCGTGTCCACCTGGGCGCGGATGCTGCGCCGGAGCACGTCCTGGGTGCGGCTGCGGGTGAACTCGATGTAGCTGGAGGCCGATGCCATTTCGGCCTGCAGGCGCGACTCCTGTTGCGCGTTCACCGAGCTGGCAATGCGCTCCAGCGAAGCCTGGTGTTCCGCCCCGCTGCGCCACAGAAAGAAGCCGCCCAGCGCCAGGGTGAGCGTAATCACAATCACCAGCGTGCCCGCAAGGTGCAAGCGCGGCAGGCTGCGCTCATTGGCTACTATGCGCACGACCCGGTACCTCCGACACCTGCGACCGCAGGCGGTGCGTTTCCAGCCTGTCAGCCCTGTTGATAGAAGCCCGAGCGTAACGTGAATTGCGCAGCGCGAATCCGACTTGGGGCCAATCTTGTTCAATGACCCTCAGAGGGTCGGCCGTGGGCCCGTGCGGTGCAGCCGGGCCCCGGTTTGCAGCCCGCGCTGCACCGGTTCCAGGAGCAGCCGTTGGTCACCGGCAGGCTCAAAGACCGGGCCTCGCTGGGTGGGCGGAATACCGGGTGGATGTAGCGGATGGGGATGGTGGCGGGCAAGCGGCGGACTGCAGCGGCTTTGCAATGCCTGCACTGTGGACCGTGTGGCTTCGTGCGTGCCGCCGTAACGCAAGCCACGCGGTATGCTCCAGCCCATGAGCAAACTCGGCCTCACCAGGGACAAGATTTACAAGACGGTGGCGCGCCAGCTGCATGGCGTGGTGCCCTGCTGGATGTGCGGCGAACACGTGTTGCCGGCCGAGGCCACGCTGGAGCATATCCAGCCCTTGAGCGAGGGTGGCAGCAGCCACCTCGAGAACCTGGCCATCAGCCACGGGCGCTGCAACAACCAGCGCCATGCCAAGGCGGCGCAGCCCGCTTGAAGCGCCGGACTCAGCCGCGCAGCACCCTGCTCCACCACAGGCCGCACAGCAGCGCCAGCGTGCTGCTCACTGCATAAACAGCGCCATAGCCGTAGGCCGCAATCACCCAGCCGGCCGCCAGGTAGGTGACCGCGGCGGTCAAGCCGCGCGCCACCGACTCGGTGGCATAGCGGGCCTGGAAAAAGTCTTCGCCAAACGCGGCCTTCAGCCAGATCAGCGAGGCCGGGTAGAAAAAACCGAAGCTGAACGCATGCAGCAATTGCAGCGGCACGGCACACCACAGCTGCGTGCAAAACGGTGTGGCCAGCCAGCGCAGCAGCGAGAGCGCCGAGCAGGCCAGCATCATGGCCGTGGCGCTGTGCCGCTGCAGAAACAGGCTGCCCTTCCACATGGCCAGAAACTCGGCGGCCACCGGCAGTGCGCACAGCAGGCCGGTCTCGAAGGCGCTGTGCCCGGTGTGCAGCCAGTAGGCACCGAACCAGGTGGTGGAAATGGCCTCGGCCAGGCGCATGCCGGCCACCGCCGCCGCGCCCATGGCCTTGCGTCGCGCGGTGTCCGGCAGGGGTGGGGCCTGGCCCGGGTCTGCCACCGCTTGCGGCGGCGGACGTGCCGGCATGGCGCTCTGCTGCGCGGCGCCAACCTGGCCTGCGGCGGCACCGGTGCGGCTGACCCGGGCCAATGCCACGCAGCAGCCGAAATAGGCCAGCGCACACAGCGCCAGAGAAGCGTTGAACGAGCGGCCGATGCCGCCCAGGGACAGCACCGCCCCGCCCAGGGCGGCCGCGGCCAGAAAGCCGAAGGAGCCCCACTTGCGGGCCCGCCCGAAGGCATGGCCCTGGCCGGCACGGGCCAGGTCTTCCAGCATCTTGGTCTCGCACAGCGTGTACGAGCCCGAGCCGAAGAAGAAGGCCACGGGCACACACCAGGCCAGCCACTGCGGCAGCATGGCGGCCAGACACAGGCTGGCACAGATGCCGCCACCCATGAAGACAATGGTGCGGGAAAATCCGAAGCGGTTCCAGACCGCGCGCACAAAGGGCGTGGCCACAAAGTAGGCCAGGGTGATGGCCGCCAGGGCCGCCGGCGCAGCCCGCGGGTCGGAGGCCATCAGCGCACTGGGGCCGAACGCCGTCCACAGGCCCAGGATGGTGAAGTAGGAGGCAAAGGCTGCGCTCCAGTGGCGGTAATGCGTCATGGGCAAGTCGACAACATGCGCAGGCACCCGGCGGCGCGGTTCAGGTTGGCGCGGGCTGGCGCTGCGGGCCTGTCAGCGCCTGGTAGACGTCGTAGCAGGCGCCGATGTTGTGGTAGTCCACCTTGCCCGCCGGGCTCTTCTCGCGCGTCAGGTTGAAGTTGTCGGCGCTGAGGATGCGAAACCACGCGCCCTGTTCATGGTCCACAAAGTGCTGCCAGCAGTACTGCCACAGCCGCTGGTACCAGTCCCAATATTGCGGCTCGCCGGTGCGCAGGGCCAGCACGGCGGCGGCAGCCATCGACTCGGCCTGCACCCAGTGGTATTTGGCCGCGTCGCAAATCGTGTCGTCCAGACCAAAGCCGTAGTGGATGCCGCCATTGGTCTCGTCCCAGGCCACGGCCAGCGCGCGGTCAAACAGTTCCTGGGCCCGCGGCAGGTGCCAGTCGGCCGGGCTGTGCGTGTCCAGCAGGCACAGCAGCTTGGCCCACTCGGTGAAGTGGCCGGGCTGAAAGCCCCAGGGCCGGAAGATGTTGCTGCTGTCCTGCCGGTTGTATTCCAGATCGGGCTGCCAGTCGGCCGTGTAGTGCTCCCAGATGCCGCCGCCGCACAGCGCGGCCTGGCGCACGGTGATGTTGCGGGCCAGCAGTTCGGCGCGTTCGATGTAGCGCGCATCGTGGGTGGCGGCATAGGCGGCGATCAGCGCCTCGCAGGTGTGCATATTGGCGTTCTGGCCGCGGTAGCCCGACAGCGTCCAGTCGGCCGTGGCATCGTCGGCATAGAGGCCGGCGGCGGCGTCAAAAAAGCGGCGCTCGGCCAGCTCAAAGCTGCGCTCCAGCAGCCCCCGTGCGCCGGCAATGCCGATCTGCACCGCCTTGGCTGCGGCCAGCATGACAAAGGCCAGGCCGTACATGTGGCGCGTCCGGTCCAACGGTGTGGCGTGGCCGTCCTGCCAGTGGATGGTCCAGTGGTAGCCCTCGTTGTGGGCGTCGTGGAAGGCGGCCTCTACAAAGCGCAGGGCGTGGGTGGCGCGCGTGCGGAATGGTTCTTCACCGCTGAGTTCATGCGCGATGGCGTTGGTGATGACAAAGCGCGTGGCGCTCACCAGATGCCGCGTAGTCCGGTTGTAGACGCGCCCGTCATCCAGATAGAAGTGGTACATGCCGCCGCTGGGGTCTACGGATTGCGTGTCGTAAAAGGCCATGTTCCACAGCGCGTGCTGCTTCAGAAACGGGGCGGAGCGGAAGTCGGGTGCGGCGGGTATCAACATGCGCACGAGCTTAGCGCATGGCGGGTGCCCAGTTGGCCTCCAGGCGCTGCCACTTGGGCGGCACACCGGGGCGGCGGCGCACGCTAAAGCCGGCGTGCTTCAAGGCGGCGCGCACCGGGGCCGCCACCGAGTAGCTGGCCAGCACGCTGCCCGGGCGGCAATGGGCGGCCACCGCGTCCAGCGTGGGCTGCGACCACATCTCGGGGTTCTTGGCCGGATTGAAGCCGTCCAGGTAGACCGCATCCGCCACGCAGTCCAGCTGCTGCAGCATCGCCAGCACCGGGCCTATGGCCAGCGTCAGGCGCAGGGCACCGTCGGCAAAGTAGAAGTCCTGCAGGCCCGGACGCAGCGCGTGCCAGGCCTGCGCCAGCACACCGGCGTGTGCGATGAGCGCAGGCTCGGCTGGCACCAGCGCCTGCGCGCTGCGCAACAGGTCGGCCGCCGGCACCGGGTAGGCCTCGATGGCCACATAGTGCAGGCTTGCGCAGCGCCCGGTATCGGCCTGCCACGCGGCCCAGGTGGCCAGAAAATTCAGGCCCAGGCCAAAGCCGGTTTCCAGCAGGCAGAACCGGGGCGCGCCGCGCCAGCGCTGTGGCAGCTGGCAGCCGCCCACAAACACCGTCTGCGCCTGCACGAGGCCGCCCGCGCGGGAGCGGTACACATCGCCAAAGCGCGGGCTGTGCGGGCTGTTGTCGTCAGACCAAAGGACCGGTTCATGCATGGGCCCGCATGATAGCGGCCGGCCGCACGGGCACCCGCAAATGGCCGGTGTGGCGCCCGCCCCGGGTGCCACACCGGCTTGCCAACTGGCCAGCGCGAGCCCAAAAGTCGCATAGACTGCTAGCCATCTACGAGACCGCCCACCATGAAAAGCCTTGACGAATTGATGCAAACGGCACGCCTGCCGGTGATGCCCGAAGTAGCCATGAAGCTGGTCTCCAGCTTTGGTTCGGAGACGCTGGAGATCACCTACATGCGGGACGTGATTGCCAAGGACCCGGCGCTGACGGCCTCGGTGCTGCGCCTGGCCAACAGCCCCCTGCACGGCCTGTCGCGCTCGGTCAAGACGCTGGACGCGGCCATCAGCATCCTGGGCATCTCCAAGGTCCGCACCCAGGCCATCGCGGTCTGCCTGTCCAATTCCTTTGAACTGCCCAAGGGCATGTCGCGCGATACCTTCTGGAACCAGAGCATGCGCTGCGCCGGCTATGCCATGTGGCTGGCCCTGGCGGTGGGCCTGGACGAGAACGAGGCCTGGCTCACCGGCATCATGCTGCACCTGGGCGAGGTGCTGATCGTGCCGCTGCAAAACGCACCGGCGCCGGCCGCGGCCACGCCCGCAGCGCGCTGGCAGGTCGAACGCGAGCAGGTCGGCTTTGACGAGGGCCAGGTCATGGCCGAAGTTGCCAAGCAGTGGAATTTTCCGGCCGAAATCGTGCAGGCCCTGCACGATTGCGCCAGCCCGCTGGCCGCAGCCAAATTTGCGCCGCTGAGCGCGGTGCTGCATCTGGCCGCCATCCTGTCGGAAGCCGAGCGCGGCGACGACGCCATTCTGCAAGCCCTGCCGTCCGAGCTGGTGGCCCGCCTGGGCATTGACATCGAGTGGATCGCCCAGTACCTGCCCGACCCGGCCAGCTTTACCGACACCTCCATGCTTTGAGTGCTCGCTGCAGCTTGAGGTAGCCTGGCACGCGGCGCCGGGATAAGCCTTGGATAGCCCAGAGTTTGCAGCGTAT
>CANBTQ010000120.1 GCA_947372425.1 Comamonadaceae bacterium
CCGGAAAATAATTTTGACAAACTGAATCTGGGACGCATCGATTATTTCCTGACCGGCCTGTACACCGGCATGGCCTACCTGCTCAAGCGGGGTGATGAAGCCAAATTTCTGGCCCTGACGCCCTATGCGACCGAGACGCAGAACTTCATTGCGCTCACACGCAAGGGGCATTGCGCCGACAAGCTGGCCCAGATTGACGAGCGCCTTGCGCTGCTGAAGAAAAGCGGTGTGCTCGATGGACTGATACGGCAGAGCATGCAGACCTGGAAATCCCGTCCCGTGCTGGGGGAGGATTAAGCCGATGGAGTTGCTGCGCGCCCGGTCCAAGGCCGGATTTTCTACCGGGCTATTTGCCCGCTTCCGCTGGCGCAGTCTGAGTTTCAGCATTGTTGTCGCCATGTGCACCGGGCTGCTGGTGCCGGCCATTATTGGCGAAATGGTGTTGGCGCAATTGCGCCAGGAGAAGATGCAGAAAGAGGCAGAGAGTCATATCGAGAACAAGATGACTCTGCTCACCAACAGCCTGTCCGATCCGGTCTGGAATGTTGACAACCGCATGATTCTGACGATCGCCATGGCGACCCTGCTCGACCCGCAGGTGGTGCGCGTCACCATCCGCGACCAGAGTGCCGCACCCCTGGTGGATCTGGAGTTGCCGGAGCGGCGCCTGGGGGTCTCCCGCCTGGCCCGCAGTGATCTGGAGCGCCGCAACCTGAAGCTGGGCTCCGTGGAACTGGAGATTGACAACGGTCTGCGCCTGCGTGAACTGGAGCAGGACCGGCATGCCTATTCCTTGGTCTTGCTGTGCCAGTTTGTGCTGGCGCTGGTGCTGATTCTGGTGGCGGTGCGCCTGCGCGTGCTCAAGCCGCTGGCGCGCCTGACAGCTTTTTCCGACCAACTGGCCGGCGGCAATCTGGACCGGCCTCTGCAATGGACGCAACCCGATGAAATCGGTCGCCTGGCGCTGCAGATGGACCACATGCGCGATGGCCTGCAAACCTCGTTTGCCGAGCAGCATGCCATTCTCAACAACATCCAGGTGGGTATCTTTTTTGTGCGCGAACGCAGCATCCAGCTTGCCAACCGCCATGCCGAGCAGATGTTCGGCTACGCGCCGGGCCGGATGGTCAATCTGCCTACGCGCATCATCTACCACTCGGAAGAGCAGTATCTGGCGATAGGCAAGGAGGCCTACGGAACGATTGCGATTGCCGCGGGCCAGTATGAGTGTGAGTTGCAGCTTGAGCGCATCAACGGCAGCGTGTTCCTGGCGCAGATGCGCGGTTGTGCGCTGGACCCGGCAGCACCCCATGCCGGCAGCATCTGGTCGTTCCGTGACATTACCGAACGCAAGCAGTCGGAGGCCAAGCTGCACCTCGCGGCCAGTGTGTTTTCGCACGCCCGCGAAGGCATCATGATCACCGCGGCAGACGGCACCATCATTGATGTGAACGACACGTTTTCCCGCATCACCGGCTACGGCCGCGACGAGGCGCTGGGCCGCACGCCCAGCCTGCTCAAGTCGGACCGGCAGGATGCCGGCTTTTACGCCGCCATGTGGCGCGACCTGACGGAAAAAGGCCATTGGTACGGCGAAATCTGGAACCGGCGCAAGAGTGGTGAGTTGTATCCGGAAATGCTCACCATCAGTGCGGTGCAGGATGCGCAGGGCGCCACCCAGCACTTTGTCGCGTTGTTCACCGATATTTCCAGCAGCAAGGAGCATGAGCAGCGGCTGGAGCACATGGCGCATTTCGACGTGCTGACCGCCTTGCCCAACCGGGTGCTGCTGGCCGACCGGCTGCACCAGGCTATGGTGCAGGCGCAACGGCGGGGCCAGTTGCTGGCCGTGGCCTATCTGGACCTGGATGGCTTCAAGGCGGTCAACGACAGCCATGGCCATGAAACCGGCGACCAGGTGCTTATCACCCTGGCCAGCCGCATGCAGCAGACCCTGCGCGAGGGCGACACGCTGGCCCGCCTGGGTGGCGACGAGTTTGTTGCCGTGCTGCTGGACCTGCCCGACGTCGCTGCCGGCGCGCCCATGCTCAACCGCCTGCTGGCTGCGGCCGCAGAACCCCTGAACGTCAATGGCCAGGTGCTGCAGGTGTCGGCCAGCCTGGGTGTGACCTTTTATCCGCAGGCCGAAGACGTCGATGCCGACCAGTTGCTGCGCCAGGGCGATCAGGCCATGTACCGGGCCAAGCTGGCCGGCAAAAACCGCTATCACATCTTCGATGCGGACCAGGACCGCAGTCTGCGCGGCCACCACGAAAGTCTGGAACGCATTCGCCACTCGCTGGCCCTGGGCGAGTTCGTGCTGCATTACCAACCCAAGGTGAATATGCGCACCGGCACCGTGGTTGGTGCCGAAGCCCTGATCCGCTGGCAGCATCCCGAGCGCGGCCTGTTGCCGCCTGCAGTATTTCTGCCGATCATTGAGGACCATCCCCTGGCGGTTGCCGTGGGCGAATGGGTGATCGACACGGCACTGACCCAGATGGAGCGCTGGCGTGACCAGGGCCTGTGTATCCCGGTCAGCGTCAATGTCGGGGCCCGGCAGCTGCAGCAGCTTGACTTCGTCAGCCGCCTGCAGGCGTGTCTGGCAGCCCATCCCCGCATTCCGTCCGGCAGCCTGGAAATGGAAGTGCTGGAGACCAGTGCACTGGAAGACCTGTCGCGCGTCTCGGCGGTGATTGAAGCCTGCCGGGACATCGGCGTGCTGTTCTCCCTGGATGATTTCGGAACCGGCTACTCCTCGCTGACCTATCTGAAGCGTCTGTCGGTGTCACACCTCAAGATCGACAAAAGCTTTGTGCACGACATGCTGGACGACCCGGATGACCTGGCTATCCTCGAAGGCGTGATCGGGCTGGCCGCGGCCTTCAAGCGCCAGGTGATTGCGGAAGGGGTGGAGACGGTGGCGCATGGCACGGCCCTGCTGCAACTGGGCTGTGAACTGGCCCAGGGCTATGGCATTGCCCGCCCCATGCCGGGGGCGGCCATGCCGGGCTGGGTGGCCTCCTGGCGGCCCGATTCCGCCTGGCTGGCAGCGCCCGCGGCGCACCCTGTGCCCATGGCAACGATGGCCGGCATGGACTGAAAAGTCCTTTAAGCTATCCCCATGAGCACCAAAGTTACCAAACGCGCATCCCCCAGCAGCAAACCCAAACGCGTACACAAGCCACGCGCTGTGCAAAGCCATGAGGTCCGCATCATTGGCGGCCTGTGGAAGCGCACCAAACTCAAGGTTTCCGACAAGCCCGGCCTGCGCCCCACGCCCGACCGGGTGCGTGAAACCCTATTCAACTGGCTGGGCCAGGACCTGACCGGCTGGCGCTGCATCGATGCCTTTGCCGGTACCGGCGTGCTGGGCTTTGAGGCCGCCTCGCGCGGCGCCGGCAATGTGGTGCTGGTGGAGTCCGATTCGGCCCTGGTGGCGCAATTGCAGAAGACCAAGGACCAACTGGCCGCCACGGCGGTGCAACTGCTGCGCGGCGACGGCGTGGTGTCCATCCGCCAGGCCGCGCCCGGCAGCTGCGACTTGATTTTTCTGGATCCACCGTTTGATGCGCCGTTGTTGGAGCCCGCGCTCAATGCCTGCGCCAAGGCGATTGCGCCCACCGGATGGATCTACATGGAAGGCCCCACCAAGTGGACCGATGAACTGCTCACGCCCATGGGCCTGGTGGTGCACAAATACCTCAAGGCCGGTGCCGTACACGCCCACCTGTTGCGGCTGGCCTGAGCGCCGTCTGATATTTCCGGGAGCATCCCCATGGCCCATGCAGTGATCGCCGTTTTTCCCGGCACCTTTGACCCCATCACCCTGGGCCACCAGGACTTGATCCGGCGCAGTGCCCTGCTGTTTCAGACCGTGGTGGTGGCGGTGGCCGCAGCCCACCACAAGAAGACGCTGTTTACGCTGGAAGAGCGGCTGGAGACCGTGCGCGCGGTGTTTGCCCCGCTGGGCAATGTGCGGGTGGAGCCCTTTACCGGCCTGGTGCGCGACTTTGCGGTGGCGCAGGGTGCCAGCGTGATGGTGCGCGGCGTGCGTTCAGTGACCGACTTTGATTACGAGGCGCAACTGGCTGGTATGAACCGCGCCCTGGCGCCCGATGTGGACACCCTGTTCCTGACGCCGGATGCGCGCTACCAGTTCATCAGCAGCACGCTGGTGCGCGAGATCGCCACCCTGCAGGGCGATGTGCAGCAGTTTGTCGACCCGCTGGTGCACCAGCGCCTGCTGGACAAGCTCAAGGCCTGAGCGGAGGCCGGCCCTCGCGGCCCTAGGCGCCTGCAACCGGCGGCGTTGGCCAGGGCCTTTGCGGCCCGCGCAAAATCTCAAACGCGCGGCTGAGCTGCAGCACCCCCAGATCATCAAAGCGCCGTCCGGCAATCTGCAGGCCTATGGGCAGGCCGCCGTGGGTATAGCCGCAGTTGATACTGGCCGCCGGTTGCTCCGACATGTTGAAGGGCACGGTGAAGGCAATGTGCTCCAGCGGGCGCAGCGGGTCGTTGGTGGGCGATGGCAGCTCGGCAGCAAAGGCGGCAATCGGGGCGGTGGGTGAAATCACATAGTCAAAGGCATTGCAGGCGTGCACCGTGGCCACCCGTGTGGCATGGAACTGGCTCATGGCCCGGAACACGTCGGTGCCCGACAGGCCGGCTGCGCTGTCGGCCCAGTCGCGGATGTAGGGCAGCACCGAGGCGCGCTGATCGGCACTGAGGGCGGCCAGGTCCAGGTGCGAGCGCATGCGCCAGGCGTGGTCCATACCGTCCAGCATGGTCCGGGTCAGAAACGGCTGCATGGGCGTGACGATGGCGCCGGCGTCCTCCAGCACATGGGCAGCGCGCAGCACGGCCGATTGCACCTCCGGGTCCACCGGCAGGCCGCAACCGGCGTCCAGCAGCAGGCCTATGCGCACGCCATCCAGCAGTTGCAGGGGCGTCTCCCAGTTGTCCCAGTCAATTGCCTCGAAGGGCAGGCTCATGCTGTCGCGCGCATCCGGCCAACACAGGGCGCGCATCATCAGTGCGGCATCGCCCACTGTGCGCGTCATGGGGCCGGCGGCCCGTCCGGTGTAGGGCGGGTCAATCGGAATACGGCCCAGGCTGGGTTTGAGGCTGAAGATGCCGCACCAGCCGGCCGGCAGGCGCAGCGAGCCGCCAATGTCGGTGCCCACATGCAGGGGCGCGTAGCCGGCCGCTGCTGCCGCCGCAGCGCCGGCACTGGAGCCGCCCGGCGTCTTGCGCACATCCCAGGGGTTGCGGGCCAGCGGGTGAAAGCTGGACACGCCGGAGGACAGCATGCCGTAATCGGGCATGGTGGTTTTGCACAGCAGCACGGTGCCGGCTTCGCGCAGGCGCGCGGCCGGTGGCGCGTCAGCCGCTGCGGGCGCGTTGGTGGTGGCGCGTGTGCCCAGCGGCATGCAGTCGCCACGCGTGGCGATGTTGTCCTTCAGGGTCAGGGGCACGCCGTCCAGGGCACTCAAAGGTTGCTTGCGCAACCAGCGGCTCTCGGAGGCACGGGCACTGGCAATGGCGCGCTCGGCATGCAGCAGGTAGCTGGCGTTCAGGTGCGGCTCCCATTGCGCGATGTGGTGCAGCGCGGAGCGCGTCACTTCCACCGGGGAGAGGGCACGGCACCGGTAGGCGTCCACCAGCGCGGCTGCACTCCATTCGTGCAGGGGCAGAGTGTGCTCGGTGGCAGTGCGCATGGTTTTGGTAGGTGATTGACAGGGTGGCCCAACAATTATCGGCCAGCTCGCGATAATCACGCTATGCAAGCGAGAACCCCATGGCACTGATCATCACCGACGAATGCATCAATTGCGATGTGTGCGAGCCCGAATGCCCGAACGAGGCCATCTTTCTGGGCCAGGAAATCTATGAGATCGACTCCGCCAAGTGCACCGAATGTGTGGGGCATTTTGACGAACCGCAGTGCGTGCAGGTCTGCCCGGTAGCCTGCATACCGGTCAATCCTGCCTGTGTGGAAGACAAAGAGACCCTGTGGCAAAAGTACCGGCGCCTGCAGAGCGCCGTGGCGCCGGCCAAGGCCGGCTGAGCAAGCCGCCGGCTTAGGGCGTGCCGGCTTTCTTTTTGGCGCTGTTGCCGACGGCGGTAAATACGCCAGGCTCCGGCTCCTGAACACGGGCCTTGCGCTTTTTGCCCGCTGCAGGTTTCTTTGTCATCAGGTGTTGCGGTGCTTTCTTGTGCTCGGCTGTGGCCCGGCTCAAAGCCAGCTTGTCGGCCGCCAGGGCCTGTGCCTCGTCTCTGCGGCGCGTGGCTTCCATCTCTTGAGCCAGTGCTTTGTTGCGCGCCAGCGCCGCGTCGGCTGCCGCACGCTGGGCTTCGGTGCGCGGGTCATCGACCGACACCGCGACGGCTCCGGCGCAGGGACTTTGGCTGTAGCTGTTGCCGCAGCGGTAAACGGTTTGTGCGGTGGCAGGGCCGGCAAGCCCGTGGAACAACAGGGTGGTGACAATCAGGGGCTTAAAACTCTTCACGGTTTTTCTCCTTGGGTTGGGGTGGGAAACTGCTTGCGCTACGACGGCTCCGGGCTGGCGCTGGTGTTTGCAGCGGATACCGGCGCGCCGGTTGCCTCCGGTACGCTGGCCGGCGTTGCCGGTGGTTTGGGCGGCTTGGGGCGGGGCGGCTTGCTGGTGTGGATCAGCATGGTGGCCTTGTCCATTTCGCCGGCCAGCAGATGCGGAACGGCCTTGAGGGAGCGGTCTATCGCCTGTTCGATGGCAATGCGATGGTCGAGTGAAGGTTTCTTCAGCACCCAGCCCACCACCTCGGCCCTGTCACCGGGGTGGCCCACGCCCAGACGCAGGCGCCAATAGTCCGACGAGCCCAGCTGGGTGTGAATATCGCGCAGGCCGTTGTGGCCGGCATGGCTGCCACCCAGTTTGAGCTTGGCTTCGCCCGGAACCACGTCGAGTTCGTCGTGTGCCACCAGAATTTCGTTGGGCAGGATTTTGAAGAAGCGCGCCAGCGCCGCCACCGACTTGCCCGACAGGTTCATAAAGGTTTGCGGCTGCAGCAGCCAGACGGTCTGGCCGGCTACCGTGGTGCGGGCCACAAAGCCGTGGTAGCTGCGGTCCATCACCATGTGCACCTTCAGTTGCTGCGCCAGCGCGTCTATCCACCAGAAGCCGGCGTTGTGCCGCGTGGCTTCGTATTCCGGGCCGGGATTGCCCAGGCCGACAAACAGTTTGATCATGGGAGGAATGGTAGAGGAAATCGGGCCTACCAATAGAAACGGCCCACCGAGGTGGGCCGTTGTCACGGAGCAAAGAAGCGATTTACTTCTTGGCAGCAGGCTTGGCGGCAGGAGCGGCCTTGGCTGCGGGCTTGCCACCCTTGGCAGGCGCTGCAGCAGCGGCGTCAGCAGCCGGGGCTTCGACCACGGCACCGGCGATCAGCACCACGGAGACAACCACGGGGTTGTTGCTGCCGTGCTTGACAGCGGTCACGCCCTTGGGCAGAACGATGTCGGTCACGTGCAGTGAACGGCCCTTCTTCAGGCCGCTCAGGTCCACCTTGATGAACTCAGGCAGATCGGTGGGCAGGCACAGCACTTCGATTTCGGTCAGCACGTGGTTGGCGATGCAACCGTCGGTCTTGACTGCGGGCGACAGTTCGTCACCGAAGAAGTGCAATGGCACCTTCATGTGCAGCTTGGTGGTGGCGTCCACGCGCTGGAAGTCGATGTGCAGAATCAGTTGCTTGTAGGGGTGCATTTGCACATCACGCAACAGAACCTTGTGTTCGACGCCATTCAGTTCCATGTCCAGCACGGAAGCGTGGAAGGCTTCTTTCTTGATGGTGTGCCAGAGGGCGTTGTGATCGAGTTCGATCAGGGTGGTATCAGTCGATCCACCGTAAACAATACCAGGCGTGCGACCGGAATTGCGGAGACGGCGGCTCGCACCCGTGCCCTGCTTAGCGCGCTCAAAAGCGACAAATTTCATAACTTACTCCTAGAGGAATCCACCGCGACCAGTGTGACTCCGGTTTAAAAAAACGCCGTCTGCACCTTGCAGCGGCGTTTGCTTTTTGTCCCGTACCTTAGAAAAGGTTTTCTTGGTCCGAGAACAAACTCATGACCGACTCACCCTTGGCAATGCGCTGTATCGTTTCGGCGATCAGCGGAGCCACGGTGAGTTGGCGAATCTTGGGGCATTGCGAAGCCGCAACGCTCAGGGGGATGGTGTTGGTCACCACCACTTCATCGAGTGCGCCACCATTGGTGATGCGCTCGATGGCCGGACCCGAAAAAATCGGGTGCGTGCAATAGGCATAGACCTTCTTGGCGCCGCGTGCCTTGAGCACCTCGGCAGCCTTGACCAG
>CANBTQ010000121.1 GCA_947372425.1 Comamonadaceae bacterium
TGGGTAAGCCCTTGCGCTGGCCGCTGGGTTGCGATCCGGCTTCGCTGCAGGGCTGTACGGTGTTACAGGTGCGCCGCCGGGGCAAGTATTTGCTGCTGGACCTGGACCGCGGCTTATTGCTGGTGCATTTGGGCATGTCCGGCAGCCTGCAATTTGCCGGGCACTTGCCCGTGCCAGGCACGCATGACCACTGCGATGTGGTGACCGATCTTGGCGTCTTGCGCTTGCACGATCCGCGCAGGTTCGGCGCCGTGGTGTTTGCCGACAGCCAGGACGCGCCCGTGGCCACCAAGTTACTGGGGCATTTGGGCATGGAGCCGCTGGACAACGCATTTTCCTTGTCCGCTTTTTACGCGGGTTTGCATGCCCGCAAGACGGCGATCAAACAGGTCCTGCTGGCGGGTGAGGTGGTGGTGGGTGTCGGCAATATTTATGCTTCAGAAGCCTTGTTCATGGCAGGCATTCGGCCCACGGTGCGCGCCGCCAGCATCAGCCGCGCGCGCGTGGCCAAGTTGCACACGGCGGTGCGTACGGTGCTGGAACGCGCGGTGCTCAAAGGGGGCAGCACCTTGCGGGACTTCTCCAATGCCCATGGAGAAAGTGGACATTTCCAGTTGGAAGCCATGGTCTATGACCGCCAGGGCCTGCCCTGCAGGGTTTGTGGCGGCACAATCCAGTGCATCCGGCAGGGTCAGCGGTCCACCTATTTTTGTCCGCAATGTCAAAAGCGGTAGTGCCTGCCGGGCCCAGTGCTATATTGATTTTTTAACGCCTTTTGTAAAGCCAAGCCCACCGTGGTGACCCCCATCAACCAACAATTAGGCGAGTACTCCGCCTGGCGGCGTGAATTCGTGCTGCGCTTGAAGCTGCTTTCCGCCTGGATGAAAGAGCATGCCCTGATGGACGCGGGGGTGGAGGCGCGCCTGCTGCGGCTGGAAGACCAGATGCGCAGCGACAAGGTCATGGTAGCGTTCGTGGCCGAGTTTTCGCGCGGCAAGTCCGAGCTGATCAATGCCCTGTTCTTCTCCGGTTATGGGCGGCGCATCATGCCGGCCAGCGCCGGGCGCACCACCATGTGCCCTACCGAAATGGGCTATGACGCCGATGTGCCGCCCTGCCTGCGCCTGCTTCCCATAGAGACCCGGCTGCAACCCCAGGCCCTGATGGAATGGCGCATGGTGCCCGAGCAGTGGAGCCGGGTGGATCTGGATGTCAACAACCCACAGCAACTGGCCTCTGCCCTGGAAATGGTGTCGCAGACGCGCAAGGTGACGCAGGACGAGGCGCGCGCCTTGGGCTTCTGGCACAGCCAGGCCCCCGAAGACAACCCGCTGGTGGACGCCCAGGGCCTGGTCGAAGTGCCGCGCTGGCGCCACGCCCTGATCAACATTGCACACCCCTTGCTCAAGCAAGGGCTGGTGATACTCGACACCCCCGGGCTCAACGCCATAGGCGCCGAGCCAGAACTCACGGTCAGCCTGATACCGCAGGCACAGGCCGTGATCTTTATTCTGGGCGCCGATACCGGTGTCACCAAGTCGGACCTGGCGATCTGGCGTGAACACCTGATTTCCGAGTCCGGCGGCACCGAAGCAAGGCTGGTGGTGCTCAACAAAATCGATACCCTGTGGGACGAGCTCAGCACGCCCGAGCAGATCGGCGCGCAGATTGATCGCCAGATCAGCAGCACCGCAGAAATTCTGGGCATAGCGGCGGACCAGGTGATTGCCGTATCGGCCCAGAAGGGTCTGGTAGCCAAGGTCACGCAGGACGACGCACTGTTGCGCAGAAGCTGTCTGGGACAGTTGGAAGATGCGCTGGGCGACGGCATGCTGCTGGAGCGCCAGCGCATTCTGCGTCTGGCCATGAAGCGTGGCATCTCGGAGCTGCGCACCGAGACCGGGCGCGTCATCAACATCCGCAAACGCGACCTCACGGAGCAGGTCATGGAACTGCAGGGCCTGCGGGGTAAAAATGCCTCGGTCATCCGGCATATGCGCGGACGCATTGCACAGGAGCAGGTGGACTTTGATCTGGGTGGTGCCAAGCTGCATGCGGTGCGCTCGGTGCACCTGAAGCTGCTCAAGGAAGTGTTCGGCATTCTGGGTTCCAAGGTGCTCAAGGCCGAGATGCAGCAACTTACCGAGGCACTGACGCAAAAGGGCCTGAAGCTGGGTGTGAAAAAGGCCTATGGCGAGACCTTTGCCCGTTTGCGCGCCAACTTTGCCAAGGTGCAGAGCCTGACGGCCGAGATGCACATGATGCTGTCGACCATGTTCAAGCAGCTCAATACCGAATACGGTTTTTCGCTGCAATCCATCACCGAACCCGACCTGAACTTTTACCTGACCGATATCGAACTGGCGCAACGCAACCATCTGCAATACCTGGGCATCAGCAACGTGTTCAAACTGGCCCAGCCCGAGTTTGCTGACCGGCTGGTGCGCGCCCTGTCGTCGCGCGTGCGCACCATTCACGATGCTGCGCTGGGCGAGGTCGAGTTCTGGAGCAAGTCGGCTGCGGCCCAGCTGGATGCGCAGTTGCGCGAGCGGCGCCGCACCTTCTCCCGCCGCATGGAGGCGATAGACCGCATCCAACAGGCCGCCGGTGGCCTGGATGAGCGCATTGCCGAAATTACCCGCCAGGAGGCGGCGCTGGAGCAGCTTGAAGCCAAGCTGACCGAACTGACCTCGCATTTGATTGAAGTGCCCAAACCGGCCCCCATGGTGCTGGATCTGGAGCTGGTCTGAGCCTGCCTGCCCGCGGGGCTGACTTTGCCACCCGGGTGGTGCAGTGGCAGCAGCACAACGGGCGCAACGACCTGCCCTGGCAAAACACGCGCGACCCATACCGGGTCTGGCTTTCCGAAATCATGCTGCAGCAAACGCAGGTGGCCACCGTCAAGGCCTACTTTGCGCGCTTTGTGGCGCAGTGTCCTGACGTAGCCTCGCTGGCTGCGGCCAGCCAGGATGCGGTGCTGGGCCTGTGGAGTGGTCTGGGTTATTACAGCCGCGCCCGCAATCTGCACGGCTGTGCGCAAGAGGTGATGGCGCTGCATGGCGGCGCGTTCCCGCAGGACGCTGCCACCCTGGCCAGCCTGCCCGGTATCGGGCGCTCCACCGCAGCGGCGATTGCCTCGCTGTGTTTCTCGGAGCGCGTGGCCATTCTGGATGCCAATGTGAAGCGCGTGGTGACCCGGGTGCAGGGCTTTGATGCCGACGTGGCGGTGGCTGCGAACACGCGTGCGCTGTGGGACCTGGCCTCGGCTCTGCTGCCCGCACCTGAGCGCGCCAAGCGCGACATGGCGCGCTACACCCAGGGCATGATGGACCTGGGCGCCATGGTGTGCAGCCCCAAAAAGCCGCAGTGCACGCAATGCCCGGTGCAGTCGGTCTGTCTGGCCGGCAAGGCCGGTGATCCCGAGCGCTATCCGGTGCGCAGCCGCACACTCAAGCGCAGCAGCCAGTCCCTCTGGATGCTGTGGGCGCACACCGCCAAGGGAGCCGTCTGGCTGGCCCGCAGGCCCACGCCCGGTGTATGGGCCGGTCTGTATTGCCTGCCGCTGTATGACAGTGAAGAAGCCTTGCGTCAGGCCTTGGACCCCGATGCACAGCAGCACCTGCAGTGCGAGCCGGCCTTCACCCATGTGCTGACGCACAAGGACTTGCACCTGCATGCCTGCCGGGTGCAGTTAACGGCCAAGAATCAACTGGGTGAAGGACGCTGGGTCAGCGCGCAAGAGTGGCCGGGCCTGGGCTTGCCAGCGCCGGTGCGCAAGCTGCTCGAGCGTGGCGCGATCAATTGATCAGCCTGGCATCCATCTCGCGGTGGCGCTTGAGCGTGGCCCAGTGGGCGCTAAAGCGTTTGACCAGCTGTTCCACCAGATAGACCGAGCGGTGCTGGCCGCCGGTGCAGCCGATGGCCACCGTCACATAGCTGCGGTTGTCGCGTGCCAGGTCGGGCAGCCAGCTGTCCAGGAAGCGGGTGATCTGGCGCAGCATGCGCTGCACGTCGGCCTGTTCCTGCAGAAAATCGATTACCGGCTGGTCCTGGCCGGTCAGGTTCTTGAGCGCGGGCGCGTAATGCGGGTTGGGCAGCATGCGCACGTCAAACATGAAATCGGCATCGGTGGGCACGCCGCGCTTGAAGGCAAAAGATTCAAACACCAGCGTCAACTGGCTGCCGGTGGAAGACACCAGCGTCTTGACGTAACTCTGCAACTGCGCCGGGCGGATCATGCTGGAGTCGATCACATGGGCCTGCTCGCGCAGATCGGCCAGCAGGCTGCGCTCCAGTTCGATGGCTTCGTCCAGGGCGCGGCGCTCGTCCCGGTCCACCGGGTCAAAGGCGTCAGTACGCGACCCCGATTGCGATAGCGGATGCTTGCGCCGCGTCTCCGAATAGCGCCGCACCAGTGTCTCGTTGTTGGCGTCCAGAAACAGGGGTTTGACCACCATGCCGCGCGCCCGCAGCACGTCGAGTTGCAGCGGCACCTGGGGCAGCGAGGTGGCGCTGCGCACGTCCATGGCAATGGCCACGCGGCTGGCGCGGTGTTGCACCTCCAGCTCCACGAACGGCAACAGCAGTTCAGGGGGGAGGTTGTCCACGCAGTAAAAACCGGCGTCTTCCAGCGCATGCAGTGCCACTGACTTGCCCGAGCCGGACATGCCGGTGATCAGTACGATCTCCATTACCGGATCGGGGCTGGTGGCCAGGGTGCTCATGCGCCGGCCTGCAACATTTCCTTGGCGTGGGCCAGGGTGGTGCTGGAAAGCTTTTCGCCGCCCAGCATGCGGGCGATCTCACCCACCCGTGCTTCGCCCTGCACGGCTGCTACGGTGCTGAGGGTGGATGTGCCCTGCAACTGTTTGGACACCCGCATGTGGTGATCGGCACAGGCCGCCACCTGTGGCAGGTGGGTGACTGCCAGCACCTGGCGGTCGCGCCCGAGCTGGCGCATCAGGCGCCCCACCGTCTCGGCCACGGCGCCGCCCACACCGGAGTCCACTTCGTCAAATATCAGGGTCTGCGCGGTGCCCAACTGGCTGGTGGTGACCGCAATGGCCAATGCCATGCGCGACAGCTCACCACCAGATGCCACCTTGCTGACCGGGCGCGGCGTGCTGCCGGCGTGGCCTGCCACCAGAAACTGCACCTCTTCCAGCCCGCTTTGCTGCGGCTGGGCCAGCGGCTCCAGCGCCACCAGAAACTGTCCGCCCTGCATGCCCAGGCCTTGCATGGCCTGCGTGATGGCTTGGGACAAGCGGGGTGCCGCCTTGCTGCGCTGGCCGGAAACAGACTTGGCCTCAGTCATGAAGGCGGCCTGTGCCTTGCGTTCGGCAGACTCCAGGCCTTGCAGGTCGGCTGCGGCGTCCAACTGCGTCAGTTCGGCGCGCCAGCCTGCCAGCAGGGCCGGCAACTCATCGGGGGCGCGTTTGTAGCGCCGGGCCAGCGCGACCCACAGCGTCATGCGCGTGTCGAGCTCGGCCAGGCGATCCGGGTCCAGCTCGGTGCGCCGGGCATAGCCGCGCAGCGTATGGGCCACGTCTTCCACCTGCGCCACGCTGGATGCGAGCACGGCAATGGAGTCGGCAAAGTCGGGCTCCAGATGGGCCTGGGCTTGCAGAGCCTGCAGCGCGCTGTTGAGCGCCTGCAGGGCATTGCTGTCGGCGTCTTCGAGTAAATCGACTGTGGCCTGGGCCGCATCCAGCAGGGCCTGGCCATTGGCCAGGCGGCTGTGGCTGGTGTTGAGCTCGGGCCATTCGTCTGCCTGTGGGCTGAGTTTGTCGAGTTCGCCGATCTGCCAGGCCAGGCGCTCGCGTTCGCGTTGCAGCGAGTCCTGCGCCTGCACCGCCTGGGCCAGCGCAGCCTGGGCCGCACGCCACGCGCTCCAGCGCTTTTCCAGCTCGGTGGTCGAGACCTGGGCATAGGCATCCAGCAGCCCGCGCAAGGCGTCCGGGCGGGTCAGGCTTTGCCAGGCGTGTTGTCCGTGGATATCGATCAGGTGCTCGCCAATGCCGCGCAACTGCTGTGCCGTGGCCGGGCTGCCGTTGACCCAGGCGCGGCTCTTGCCCTGGGTGTCCACGGTGCGCCGCAGCAGCAGGCTGTCGCCGGCCTCAAAGCCGGCTTCATCCAGCAGCGCCTGCAGCCCCGGGGCGTTGTCAAACTCGGCGCTCACCTCGGTGCGCAGCGCGCCCTCGCGGATCACACCCACATCGGCGCGCGCACCGGTGACCAGTTGCAGGGCATCCACCAGAATCGATTTGCCGGCGCCGGTTTCACCGGTGAGCACGGTAAAGCCGCGCTCCAGTTCCAGCTCCAGCGCGCTGATGATGACAAAGTCGCGCAGGACAATCCGCTTCAATGCCATGCTCAGATGACTCCTTCATTCCAGTGCATTTTCTGCCGCAGGGTGTCGAAGTACGACCATCCCTTGGGGTGCAAAAAGCGTACCTTGTGCTCGGAGCGCGTGACTTCGATGCGGTCGCCGTGCATCAGCGCGGCCAGGCTCTGGGTGTCGAAGCTGGCGCTGGCATCGCGCCCGGCCACAATCTCCACGGCAATCTCGCCGGCGCTGGTCAGCACAAGCGGGCGGTTGGACAAGGTGTGTGGCGCAATCGGCACGATCACCCAGCCGTCAATGGCCGGGTGCATCAGCGGGCCGCCGGCCGACAGCGAGTAGGCGGTGGAGCCGGTAGGTGATGCGATGATCAGGCCGTCGGCGCGCTGGTTGGCCACAAAGTGCCCGTCCACCTCCACGCGCAACTCGACCATGCCGGAGCTGGCACCGCGGTTGACCACCACATCGTTCATGGCCAGTGCGCTGAACACGCAGATGCCGTCGCGCATCACACGACCGTGGATCAGGCTGCGCTGGTCTTCCTCGTATTCGCCCGACAGCATGGGCTGCAGCACTGCTTTGTACTGGCCGAAGGGGATGTCGGTGATGAAGCCCAGGCGGCCCTGGTTGATGCCAATCAGCGGCACCTTGTACTGGGCCAGTTGCCGGCTGATGCCCAGCATGGTGCCGTCGCCTCCCACCACCAGGCACAGGTCGCATTGCTTGCCAATGCCTTCCACATCCAGCGTGGTGTAACTGCCCATGCCCATGTTGGAGGCCGTGTCAGCCTCCAGCACCACGTCGCAGCCCAGGTCCATCAGGTAGTGGGCGATCTCTTCCAGCGCCAAACGCGAATGCGCGCCGGCCGGCCCGGAGATGGTGCTCTGGTACTTTCCTACGAGCGCGATCTGGCGAAATTGGGAGGGCATCTTCATTGCCAAATTAAATCACTAAAATGTTGCAATGCTCGATGAACGTTCCAAGATGTTGCTGAAAGCGCTGGTCGAGCGCTATATCGCCGATGGACAGCCCGTCGGCAGTCGCACACTGTCCAAGGCCTCGGGCCTGGAACTGTCGCCGGCCACCATCCGCAATGTCATGTCCGACCTGGAAGAGATGGGCCTGATCGTCAGCCCCCACACCTCGGCCGGACGCATCCCCACCGCGCGTGGCTACCGCCTGTTTGTCGACACCATGCTGACGGTGCAGCCCGCACAGTTCTCCAGCCACAGCCTGGCACCGGACCAGCCGCAAAAGGTGATTACCAGCGCGGCCAACCTGCTGTCCAGCCTGTCGCAGTTTGTCGGTGTGGTGATCACCCCGCGCCGCTCCTCGGCCTTCCGGCACATGGAGTTTTTGCGTTTGTCGGAAAAGCGCCTGCTGGTCATCATCGTGTCGCCCGAAGGCGATGTGCAAAACCGCGTCATCTATACCGAGGTGGATTACACCCAGGCGCAGCTGGTCGAGGCTGCCAACTTCCTTAACAGCAATTTTGTGGGGCTAGATATTGACCAGGTGCGTTCCCGCCTGCAGGGCGAGGTGGAAAGTCTGCGTTCCGAAATTGCGGCCCTGATGCAGGCCGCCGTCAACGTCAGCTCCGATGCCATCCGCGACACCGAAGACGAGGTGGTGATTGCCGGTGAGCGCAACCTGCTGTCGGTGTCCGACTTTTCCGGCGACATGGGCCACCTGCGCCGCGCCTTTGACCTGTTTGAGCAAAAAGCCCAGCTCATGCGCCTGCTGGATATTGCCGGCCAGGCCGAGGGCGTGCGCATTTTCATCGGCGGCGAGAGCCAGGTCGTGCCCTTTGAAGACCTGTCCATTGTCAGCAGCCCCTACGAAGTGGATGGCAAGGTGGTGGGCACCCTGGGCGTGATCGGCCCGACCCGCATGCCCTATGAACGCATGATCCAGATCGTAGACATTACCTCCAAGCTGATGAGCAACGCGCTCAGCCACCACAAATAAAACATGAT